>NZ_JARGEE010000116.1:0-22659 GCF_033794485.1 Streptomyces sp. MB09-02B | reverse complement strand
CCCCGTCGCCCCGTCGCCCCGTCGCCCCGTCCCTGCCCGTCCCATTCCGGGGGTGATGCCTCTCCCCGTGCCGCCCCGTTCGCGCAGTTCCCGCGCCCCTGAGGGGTCGGGTCGGCGGTGGAGGGTTGTGGCTTCTACGCCGTTCGTGCCACAGTGCGCCCTCGTGCGCGGTACTGCGGGCTGGATATCGGGTATGTGCCCATTAACCCCATGAAACCGGACAGGGTCTGCTTCTGGACTGGGAAGTGATCGGCGTGATCGACAGAGCAGACGACTGCGCCGAGTGGACCTTCCCCGCGCAGCCGGGGGCGGTGCGGGACGCTCGGGCGGTGGTGCGGGCGCAGCTGCGCGAGTGGGGGCTGGAGGTGCTCGCCGACATCACCGCCCTGTTGGTGAGCGAGCTGGTGACCAACGCGCTGCGGCACGCGACGGGGCCCATCGGAGTGCGGCTCGTGCGTCCCGCCGACCCCTCCGGGACTCTCCTGGTCGAGGTCTCCGACCCGTTGCCCGATCCACCGCGCGAACGCGCGGCCGACGCCGACGACGAGAGCGGCCGGGGGCTGCAGTTGGTGGCCTGCTCCTCACGGGCCTGGGGTACCCGCCCCGGGGAGGCGGGCAAGACCGTCTGGTTCGAGCTCGCGGTTCCCGGCTGAGCGAACCCGTCGGCGTACAAGGTGAAGGCGCGGGTGCACGGCGGGCGTTCACGGCGTACGGCAGGGGGGAGGGGGCGGCTCCCGGGGGCGCGCGTGCGACCGACTGGTTCAAGCCAGTAGCGCTGGCTGGAGTCTTTGATTCGAGGGGGCAACCCCTGGTTAGAAGACTTGGGAGTATGTCGCAGCCGGTCCAAAAACGATCGGGACCGTGCTGTGATCGTGAACACCGTGTTGCGCGGCGCCGTAGTGCTGGATACTGCGGGCAGCCGCCCCTGGTGACCGAAGCCGGACGCGGTGAGCTGGAGGGGACGGTTCGCGTGAGCGAGATACCAGCGAAGGCCACGAAGTCCACGGGGTCAGGGAACCCGTCGGACCGCGCGAGGCCCGAGGCCGCAGACGATTCCGGCCTGGGCGGAGCCACGCGCGACAGCGGCGCCGCACGCGACAGCACGGCGGCGGAATCCGCCGGTGCCGAATCCGCCGATGGCGCGGCCGGATCCGCCGGTGTGGCGGCCGGATCCATCGATGGTCCGGGTGTCATGAGTGGTCACGCGGTCGGTGACCCGATGTGGCAGACCAGCCCGCCCGGGTCCATTTACGACTACATCAAGGTCGCTTCGTTCTCGATCGGTCCTGACGGACTCGTCGACCAGTGGAGTCTGCGGGCCGAGCAGCTGTTCGGTATCCCGGCGGAGCGTGCCATGGGGATGGACCCCATCGAGACGTTCGTCGACCCCGATCGGCGTGCGGAGGGCCAGCGGAAGATGGCCGAGGTCCTCGACGGCCGGGAGTGGACCGGGGTGGTCCCCTTCCGGATGCCGGGTCCCGGCGGGGAGGAGGGACTCGCCGAGGTCTATGTGATGCCCACCACCGTGGACAGCGGTGAACGGGCCGCCGTGTGCATCGTCGTGGACGTCCGGACCCTGCGCCGGATAGAGACCGACCTTGCCGCTTCGCAGGCCATATTCGGCCAATCTCCGTTCGGGTTCCTCCTGATAGACCCCGATCTCCGGGTGAGGCGCGCCAACCAGCGTTTCGCCTCCATCTACGGCGGCGAGGTCGACGACCACCGAGGCCGGGGCGTCCACGACTATCTGCAGTCCCCGGAGGCCGAGCGGGTCGAGGCGACCCTGCGGCGGGTCATGGAGACCGGCGACTCGATCACGGACATGCACATCACGGGCTTCGTGCCCGGCTCCGAGGAGCGCCGCCACTGGTCCATCAACCTCTTCCGCGTGCACAGCGGCACCGGCCGCCCCATCGGCATCGCATGGCTCGCCACCGACATCACGGCCCGCCGCTCCGCCGCCCGTGAAGCAGCCGCCGCCCGGCGGAATCTCGCCCTCCTCAACGAGGCCGGGACGCGCATCGGCAACTCCCTCGACCTGGAGACCACCGCCCGCGAACTCCTCGACGTCGTCGTCCCCGGCTTCTGCGACCTGGCCACCGTCGACCTCTACCAGGGCCTGCTGGTGGGCGACGAGACCCCGCCCGGACTCGCCGACGGCAGCGCCGAGCTGCGCCGGGTCGCCTTCGCCAGCGCCGTCTCCGACGCGCCGTTCGTCGGCGGACCCGCCCCCGTACGCGTCGGGGCCGTCCACCACTACCCGTTCAACTCGGCCTGCTCGGACGCCCTGCGCACCGCCCGCCCCCAGGAGGTGCCCGAGGAGGGCAACCTGATCCAGTCGACGCTCGCCGTGCCGATGGTCGCGCACGACACCGTCGTCGGGCTCGTGCAGTTCTCCCGGACCAAGGGCAGCGAGCCGTTCGGGGAACGCGACCGGGGCCTCGCCGTCGAACTGGCCGCGCGTGCCGCCGTCTGTATCGACAACGCGCGCCTGTACCGCCGCGAACACGAGCGCGCCCTCATCCTGCAGCGCTCCCTGCTGCCGCCGGGCGACCCCGAGGCCTCCGGGCTCGACATCGCCTGCCGCTATCTGCCGGGCAACGCGGCCACCGAGGTCGGCGGCGACTGGTTCGACGTCATCGAACTCCCCGGTCACCGCACGGCACTCGTCGTCGGCGACGTGATGGGCCGCGGACTGCGGGCAGCGGTGGCGATGGGTGAACTTCGTACGGCTGTTCGTACGTTGGCCCTGCTGGACCTGGAGCCCGCCGAGGTCCTCTCGGCGCTCGACGAGATCGCCCGCGGCCTCGGCACCCCCGGCGGCGTCCAGTCGACCTCCCGCACCGCCGCCAGTCGGCCCAGCGACAAGGACCTTTCCGAGGTCTACCTCGCGACCTGCGTCTACGCCGTCTACGACTCGGTGACCCGCCGCTGCACCTTCGCCAACGCCGGCCATCTGCCGCCGGTGCTGGTCGAGCCGGGCGAGAGCGCGCTGATGCTCGACGTGCCGCCCGGTATGCCGCTCGGCGTCGGCGGCGAGCCGTTCGAGGAGGTGGAGGTCGAACTGCCCGAAGGGGCACTGTTGGCGCTCTACACGGATGGACTGGTCGAATCCCGCGACCACCCCCTCGACGAGGGCCTCCAGGCGTTCGTCGGCGCGCTCACCGACCCCGGTCAGCCGCCGACCACGCTCCGCGCGGACACCCCCCGGTCCCTGGAGGACGTGTGCGACCACGTCCTCAACACCCTCGACACCCATCATGGCGAGGACGACATCGCGCTGCTGATGGCCCGGGTGCAGGGGCTGCCGGAGGACTCCGTCGGCGACTGGACCCTGCCGCGTGAGCCGCGCAGCGTGGGGCGCGCCCGTGAGTACGCCCGCGGACGACTGCAGGCGTGGGATCTGGAGCCGCTCGTCGACACGGCGGAACTGCTGGTCAGCGAGCTGGTCACCAACGCGCTGCGGTACGGCGAGGGCGAGATACGGCTGCGGCTGCTGCTGGACAGGACGCTGGTGTGCGAGGTCTGGGACGCCGGGCTCGTGCAGCCGCGTCGGCGTCGCGCCCGGGACACGGACGAGGGCGGACGGGGGTTGCAGCTGGTCGGGCTGCTCTCCGCCGCGTGGGGCTCGCGCCGGACGCCTCGCGGCAAGACGGTGTGGTTCGAACTGCCGTTGCCGGGTGGGGAGCACGGGCTGACGGATGCGGCGGAGGCGTTGCTGAGCCTGTTCTAGGGGGAGGGGATCCTGGGCTGGGTCTCGTCAGCTTGTTCTAGAACTGACCGCTCATCGCCCTGCGGGCCCGCGTGGCTGTTCCGCCGTAGCAGGCGGGGCCGCGCAGGTCCGCTCTGCCGGTGCCGTCGGGGGGCTCGCCGAGGATGATGCCGCCCAGGAGGGCTCCGGCGAGGCCGTCGCCGACGGGGCCGCCGTACGGGTTGCCGTACGCCCGTACGTCCTGCTCTGCCAGGTCGCGGGCCTCCTGGGCGAGGGTGTCCGCCCGTCGGGCGTGGTCGGAGTTCCCGGGGTCGCCGTCGTCCAGTCCCAGGTGCCGTTGCGCCTCCGACAGCCGGGTCCTGGCCCGTACGCCCACCGCCGCCCGGTGGGTGGTGATGAAGTCGGCCGCGGCCGCGACGGCGCTGCGGGACGGCAGCCGCCAGCGGCTCCGACGGCGCAGGACGTCGAGGGGGTCGTCGTACGCGCCCGTGCCGGGGGCGCCCTGCTTCGCGAACTCGGTCGCGCGGGCCAGCTCCACGGCGAGCCGCTCCACTCCGGTCACGAACAGGTCCGCCTGGTCGATCGCGCCCTCGGCGGCCCGGAGGTGTACGGCCGCGGTGTCCAGGTCGCCCGGGTAGGCGGACTGACGGGCCCGGTTCAGTTCGGTGGTGGCGAAGACCAGACGGTCCTTGGCCTGCTCGACGTGGCCGGTGACGGGGAGGGCGGCGGTGCGGGCGTAGGTGTCGCGGAGGGCGGTGAGGGTGGTGGCCGCGGTCGCGGTACGGCCGGTCAGCTCACGGAAGCGGGCCTCCGCGTACTCCAGCGCGGGGGTGATGTCCCGCTCCAGGGACCGGAGTTGATCGAAGGCGGGGGTCGCCGTGTCGAGCCGTCGCTGTGCCGTCGTACACCGGGTGAGGATCTCCTCCAGCAGCGCGCGCTCCTCGTCGGGTGTCAGCGCCCCACTCTCCTCGTCCAGCCGCTGCCCCGCCCCGAACGCGGCCACCAACTCACCCCGCGCATCCGCCAACGCCTCCACGAACGGCCGCACCGCGTCCCGCGTCGCGGGCGTCTCGGCGAAGGGCTGAGCCGGATCGAGCGCGAACGCCTTCACCTGGTGCGGCCCACGCGGGCCGGCCGCCGACGGTTTCTCCTCGCCGGGCTTCTCCGCTTCCGGTTTCCCGGGGTCGGCCTCGTCGGCCTCGTCGGCCTCGTCGGCGTCCGGCTTCCGGGCGTCCGCCCCCGGCCCGGGCCTCTCCGCCTCCGGTCCATCCGCGCCGGGCTTCTTCGCCTCCGGTCCATCCGCGCCGGGCTTCTTCGCCTCCGGTCCATCCGCGCCGGGCTTCTTCGCCTCCGGTCCATCCGCGCCGGGCTTCTTCGCCTCCGGTCCATCCGCGCCGGGCTTCTTCGCCTCCGGTCCATCCGCGCCGGGCTTCTTCGCCTCCGGGGCGTCGGCGTCGGGCTGTCCCGCGTCTGGGGCGTCGGCGTCGGGCTGTCCCGCGTCCGGGCCGTCCGCGTCCGGTTCCCCCGTGTCCGATACCTCGATGTCCCGCCCGGCCGCGTCGCTGTGGCTGGAGGGGCCCGCTGTAGGGCGTTCGGCGCCGTCGCGGTCCGTGGTGTCATCCGCGTGCGGCCTGGCGGCCCCGTGATCCGGCGCGCCCTCCGTGGGCGGCCCGGCCTCGTCCTGTCCCGGCGGATCGTCCCCGAGCGGCTCGGTGACAGCCCGGCCCGGGCGGGCCGCCGCGTAGCCGAGTTCCTCGGTGCTGGTGCGGATGCTGTCGTCGGTCTCGACGAGCAGGCGTCGGGCGCGGCGGTGCAGGTCGGACAGGGGGGTGGTGGGGGGCTCGTAGACGCCGGTCGGGGTCGTGCGCAGCCGGGCGCGTCGCCTGCGTCGTACGAGGGAGTACGCGGCGACGGCGACGGCCGTGCCCGCGGCCGCCACCGGCAGAACCAGATCCGAGCCGGAGCTGTCGTCGGCCGGAGCCGCGTTCCCGTCCGCGTCCGGGTCGACGACGAGCCGACCGGGGGCGGCAGCCGCCGGCCACTCGCCGACGGGCGGTCCCATGACCCTGGCCGCGGGCTGCCCGGTGGCGTGCGGGCCCGTGGGGTAGCCCTCCGCGGCCGTCTGCGTCGCCGTGGGCAGCAGGAGCCACGCCAGGGCCACGAGCCCCCCGAACGCGGTGTGGGCCACGCGCACGGCTATGTGGGACGTGGCCCCGCACGCTCGGCTCCTTCTCGGACGCGACGTCACATTCGGGAGCGTATGACCGGTACCGGGCGCCCGCGAGCGGGGTGGGCCGGAGTGGGGGAGCCGTCGGTGTGCGGCGGGCGGTGTGCCGGCCGCCCGCCCGGGGTCTCACCCCGTCGAGGAGCGCCTCCTGATCTTCGAGCCCAGCCACACCAGTGGGTCGTACTTGCGGTCCACCGCCCGCTCCTTCAGCGGAATCAGCGCATTGTCGGTGATCTTGATGCCCTCGGGGCACACCTCGGTGCAGCACTTGGTGATGTTGCAGTAGCCGAGACCGTGTTCGTCCTGGGCCGTCTTCTTGCGGTCCAGGCCGGTGTCCTCGGCCGCGTCCAGCGGGTGCATGTCCAGTTCCGCGACACGCATCAGGAAGCGGGGGCCGGCGAAGGCCGGCTTGTTCTCCTCGTGGTCGCGGACGACGTGGCAGGTGTCCTGGCACAGGAAGCACTCGATGCACTTCCGGAACTCCTGCGGACGGTCCACGTCCTCCTGCATCATCCGGTACTCGCCGGGACCGAGGGTCTCGGGAGGAACGAAGGCCGGGACCTCGCGCGCCTTCTGGTAGTTGAACCCGACGTCGGTGACGAGGTCGCGGACCACGGGGAAGGCGCGCAGGGGGGTGACGGTGATCGTCTCCTCCCGCGTGAACACCGACATGCGGGTCATGCACATCAGCCGGGGCCGCCCGTTGATCTCCGCCGAGCACGAACCGCATTTGCCCGCCTTGCAGTTCCAGCGGACCGCGAGGTCGGGGGCCTGGGTGGCCTGGAGGCGGTGGATGATGTCGAGGACCACCTCGCCGTCGTTGACCTCGACCTCGAAGTCCTCCAGGTCGCCGCCCCGCACATCACCACGCCACACCTTGAAGCGGGCCTCGTAACCGCTCATGACAGCGGCTCCTCGTAGCTGCTCACTCGTAGAGCTCCTCTTCGGCGAGGTACTTGACCAGCTCCTCCTTGTCGAAGAGGGCGAGCAGGTCGGGACGGATGGCTTCGGTGGTCTCTCGGCTGAGGGCGATCGGGCCGACGACGGCGTCACCCGCCGCTGCCGCCGGGTCGGTGAGCCGGCAGAGCAGGTTGACGCGCCGCCACGCGCGGTCCATCGTCGGATGGTCCTCGCGGGTGTGGCCGCCACGGGACTCCGTGCGCTCCAGTGCCGCCCGCGCCACGCACTCGCTGACCAGCAGCATGTTCCGCAGGTCCAGGGCGAGGTGCCAGCCGGGGTTGAACTGCCGGTGCCCCTCGACACCCGCCCGGCGCGCCCGTACCCGCAGATCGGCGAGCCTCTCCAGCGCCTGCTCCATCTCGCCCTCGCGGCGGATGATGCCGACCAGGTCGTTCATGGCCTGCTGGAGTTCCTGGTGCAGGGTGTACGGGTTCTCCGGCGGCCGGCTCCCCGCCGCGTCGGGCTGCCCGGGTGCGGGACCCTCGGCGGAGAACGGGCGCAGCGCCTCGGCGGCGGCCGTGTCGACCTCGATGTCGTCCACCGGAGGACGCGCACCGGCCAGGCCCGCCGCGTACTCGGCCGCGTGCAGGCCCGCCCGGCGGCCGAAGACCAGCAGGTCGGAGAGCGAGTTGCCGCCCAGCCGGTTGGAGCCGTGCATCCCGCCGGCCACCTCACCGGCCGCGAACAGGCCCGGCACCCCGCGCGCCGCCGCCGTGTCCGACTCGACCGCGATCCCGCCCATCACGTAGTGACAGGTCGGCCCGACCTCCATCGCCTCCGCCGTGATGTCGACGTCCGCCAGCTCCTTGAACTGGTGATACATGGACGGCAGCCGGCGCCGGATCGTCTCCGCAGGCATACGTGTCGACACGTCCAGGAAGACCCCGCCGTGCGGCGAGCCCCGGCCTGCCTTCACCTCGGCGTTGATGGCCCGAGCCACCTCGTCGCGCGGCAGCAGCTCGGGCGGGCGCCGGTTGTGGTCCGGGTCCTCGTACCAGCGGTCGCCCTCCTCCTCGGACTCCGCGTACTTCTCCTTGAAGACGTCCGGGATGTAGTCGAACATGAACCGCTTGTTCTCGGAGTTCCTGAGCACCCCGCCGTCCCCGCGCACCGACTCCGTGACGAGGATGCCCTTCACCGACGGCGGCCAGACCATGCCCGTCGGATGGAACTGCACGAACTCCATGTTCAGCAGCGGCGCACCCGCCAGCAGGGCCAGCGCGTGGCCGTCGCCCGTGTACTCCCACGAGTTCGACGTCACCTTGAAGGACTTGCCGATGCCCCCGGTGGCGATGACCACGGCGGGCGCTTCGAGCACGAAGAAGCGCCCGGACTCGCGCTCGTACGCGAACGCCCCGGACACCCGGTCGCCGTCCTTCAGGACCCGGGTGACGGTGCACTCCTGGAAGACCTTCAGCCGGGACTCGTAGTCACCGGTCTCCTTGTGGTCCTCCTGCTGGAGCGCGACGATCTTCTGCTGGAGCGTGCGGATCAGCTCCAGGCCCGTACGGTCGCCGACGTGGGCGAGGCGCGGGTACTCGTGGCCGCCGAAGTTGCGCTGCGAGATGCGGCCGTCCTTCGTACGGTCGAAGAGGGCACCCCAGGTCTCCAGCTCCCAGACCCGGTCCGGGGCCTCCTTGGCGTGCAGCTCGGCCATCCGCCACTGGTTGAGGAACTTGCCGCCGCGCATGGTGTCGCGGAAGTGGACCTGCCAGTTGTCACCGGAGTTGACGTTGCCCATGGCGGCCGCGATACCGCCCTCGGCCATCACCGTGTGGGCCTTGCCGAACAGGGACTTGCAGATCACGGCCGTACGGGCGCCCCGCTCGCGGGCCTCGATGGCGGCGCGCAGTCCGGCGCCGCCGGCGCCGATCACGACGACGTCCCACTCCTGTCGTTCGACCACGGACATCAGAACAACCTCGGATCGTCGAAGGCGCCGGACGCGACCAGGTACACGTAGAAGTCGGCGAGCGCCACGCTCACCAGCGAGGCCCAGGCGAGTTGCATGTGACGGGCGTTCAGCTTGCCGACCCACTGCCACATCCGGTAGCGCACGGGATGCTTGGAGAAATGCTTCAGCTTGCCGCCGACGATGTGCCGGCAGGAGTGGCAGGAGAGGGTGTACGCCCAGATCAGCACGATGTTGACGAGGAACACGAGGGTGCCGAGGCCCATGTGGCCCCACTCGTACGTCTCGTCGCGGAAGGCGAGGACCGTGTCGTAGGTGAGGATGCCGGCGACCAGCAGGGCGGCGTAGAAGAAGTACCGGTGCAGGTTCTGCAGGATCAGCGGGAAGCGGGTCTCGCCCGAGTACGTCTGGTGCGGCTCGGCCACCGCGCAGGCGGGCGGGGACGCCCAGAAGCCGCGGTAGTAGGCCTTGCGGTAGTAGTAGCAGGTCAGGCGGAAGCCGAGCGGGAAGATCAGGATGATGATCGCCGGTGAGATGCCCCACCAGCCGCCGAAGATCTCCCAGTTGGGGCCGCCCTGCATGGGCTCGCAGCGTTCCGCGAGACAGGGCGAGTAGAACGGCGAGACGTACGGGGCGGCGTAGTAGTGCTCGTCCGCGAAGGCCCGCCAGGTCGAATACACGATGAAGGCGAGCAGTCCGGCGGCCGTGGCGGCGGGGGCCAGCCACCAGCGGTCGGTGCGCAGGTGCGGGGCGGAGATCGCGGCGCGCGTACGGATCCGCACGCCGCCGCGCTGTGGAAGGGGTTCTGTTGCCGGTGGTTCCGTACCAGTGGCCAACGGGGGACTCCCGGTCGGGTTGGTTGTCGGGGGTGGGCGGACGACGGCGGTCAGGGGGCGCGGCGGTCGCGGGAGCCGAGGCCCTCGTCGTCCGAGTCCGTCCACAGGGAGCTGTCGTACGGGGTGTCGGGGATGGGGACGAGATCGGGGCGGCGCGGCTTCGCCAGGGAGGCGGCGGCCTCGCCGAGCAGCGCGATGCTCTCACGCAAGTGGTCGGCGTCGGTGCGGACGCGGCGTATCTCCAGCCCGCTGCCGCCGAGTTGTTGCTCCAGGCGGCGTACGGACCGGGTCAGTTCGTCCAGGCAGCGCCGGACCGACGTCAAGTCGTCGTGCACGGACATGACTTGCCCTCGCTTTCAGGGGGTGGTGGGCCCCAAGGCGGCAACGTTCATGCGCCTGCGAGTGTCGCGCGTCACACCTGCCGGTGGGAAGCGGTTTGCGGTTTTCTTTTGCGCGGGTCGGGGTGGGCCGGGTGTGTTCGTGGTCGGGTGCGGGTCCGTGGGGCTTCTCGCGCAGTTCCCCGCGCCCCTGAAAAGCAGGGGCTGCGCCCCGTGCTTTTCAGGCCCGAAAGGGCCGTAGGGCCGTAGGGCCGTAGCTTCAGTTCTAGGCCCTTGAGGGGCGCGGGGAAGGGCGCGACCAGCCCCCACGCACCCGCACCCGACAACGAGACCCTTCCGGCCGCACCCCCGGAGGGCGACGCCGCCAAACGGGTGGGTTCCGGGGTGGCCCCCGTCGTGTCGGCGGCCCCACGACAACCGCGTCCTCTTCAGTGGGCCGCATCCGTCTGATCAGCTCCATATACCGCCGAACGTGATCAGAGCCACCCCCGTCCCCGTTCTCCCACCGCGGAGCGAGGAGGTCGCCATGACGCCGATTCCCCACGACCGCGTTCGACCGCGCGCCACGCGCCGCTCGCTGGTGTTCCTCGCCGCCGGCGTGCTCACGATGCCCGTGCTGAGCGGATGCGGTGAGGAGGACCCGGCGGGCAGGCCCGTCGCCGAGCAGGACATCGCTCCCGCCGCGCGGAACCTGGTCGCCGACGGCGGCACCCTGCGCTGGGCCGTGGACGCCGTACCGGAGACGTTGAACACGTTCCAGGCGGACGCCGACCCGGCCACCGCACGGATCGCCGGCGCCGTGCTGCCGTCGATGTACCGCCTCGACGCCAGCGGACGCCCCGAGATCAACTCCGACTACGTGGAGTCCGCGAAGGTCGTCGAGCGCGAGCCGCGGCAGGTCGTGCTCTACAAGCTCAACCAGCAGGCGGTGTGGAGCGACGGCCGGGAGGTCGGCGCCGCCGACTTCGCCGCCCAGTGGCGGGCCCTGTACGGCAAGGACTCCGCGTACTGGACGGCCCGCAACGCCGGCTACGAACGCATCGAGAAGATCGAACGGGGCGAGAACGACCTGGAGGTCCGGGTCACCTTCGCCCGTCCGTACGCCGACTGGAAGTCGCTGTTCTCGCCGCTGTACCCGAAGCAGGTGATGGGCACCCCGGACTCCTTCAACGACGGCGCCCGCAAGAAGCTCAAGGTCACAGCCGGTCCGTTCGCGTTGAAGGACATCGACCGCAAGGCCGGCGAGGTCACCCTCACCCGTAACCCCCGCTGGTGGGGCCGCACCGCCAAGCTCTCGACCCTGGTGCTGCGTGCCGTGCCGCGTACCGAGCGGGTCGAGGCGCTGGCCGACGCCAAGGTCGACATCGCCGAGGTCGACTCGGTCCAGGCCGAGCGGATCATGCTCGCCCACCGTGAGAAGAAGGAGGCGGAGAAGAAGGAGGCGGGGGCGGCCGGGCCGCTCTCGCAGCGCGATTCCGCGAAGGCGCTGCGCTCCTGGGCCGTCGCGCACGGCTCGGACGAGAAGGCCGCCGAGGACGAGATCAGCGCCCGGAAGAAGCGGCGCGAGGCACTCGCCGAGCACACCGCCCAGCAGTCCGCCCTGAGCGGCTTCACCGTCCGCCGCTCCCTGGAGCCCGCCTACACCCAGCTCGCCCTGAACGGTTCCGACGGTCCGCTCGCCGACGAGCGGGTCCGCCGCGCCGTGGCCCGCGCGATCGACCGTGAGAAGCTCGCCGCCCTCGTCCTGGAGCCGCTCGGCCTGCCCGCCGTCCCCGTCGGCAGCCACCTCGCCCTCGCCGGCCAGGCCGCCTACGCCGACAACAGCGGCGCTCTCGGCGGCCAGGACACCGACGAGGCACGCGCCCTCCTCGCCGACGCCGGCTGGGAACAGGGCGGGCCCCTCGCGCCGGGCAAGAAGGCGGCCGGTTCGGAGGACGAGCAGGAGCAGACCTCCAAGGACTCCAAGGACTCGAAGGACTCCAAGCACTCGAAGGACAAGGATTCCGAGGACCCCAAGGGCGGCTCCCGGGACTCCAAGGCCTCCGCGGACTCCGCGGACGAGAGCACCTACATCGTCGGCCAGGACGACAAGCCCGCCGACGCCGACGCCGACGACAAGGAGGGCGAGGCGGGCGCGAACCTCGCCCAGGACGGCAAGCAGTTCAAGCCGGGCGGTGTGCCCGGCGCGTACGCCCCGCGCGGGACGCGGGCGCCCGCCGACGCCGCGAAGGGGCCCCTCGCCAAGAACGGCAAGCTGCTGACGCTGCGGTTCGTGCTGCCGTCGGGTCCGGGCACGGAGTCGCTGCGGGCCGTCGGCGAACGGATCGCGACGATGCTCGATCGCGTCGGGATCCGTACGGAGATCACCAAGGTCGCGGACGAGAGCTACTTCAAGGACCACATCGCGAACGGGCAGTACGACCTCGCGCTGTACTCGTGGCCGACCTCCGCGTACCCCGCCACCGACGCCCGGCCGATCTACGCCAAGCCGGTGCCCGCGGCCGACGGCTCGCTGAACGTCGAGCAGAACTACACGCGCGTCGGCACCGACCGGGTCGACCAGCTCTTCGACCAGGCGGTGGCCACCCTCGACGAGGCCAGGACGCGCTCCCTGATCCGCAAGGCGGACGCCCGTATCTGGGCCGCCGCCGGGTCCATCCCCCTCTACCAGCGGCCCCAGCTCGTCGCCACCCGCACCGGCCTCGCGAACGCGGGCGCCTTCGGCTTCCAGACCCCGTTCTACGAGGACATGGGCTTCCTGAAGAAGGGCGCGAAGGGACCGGCGCGGCCCACGGCGAGGTAGGGGGCGTAGGGGACGTCGGGGACGACTCCCTCGCGGACCCCGGCCGCCGCCCCGTGTCGTACGGGGCGGCGGCCGACGTACGGGGCGGCCCAAGTCGCGTCGGAGCCGGTCTGAGCTGGGCCTGGGCCGGGCTGAGCTGGGCCGGAGCAGCCCGGGGAGCCCTTGCCGCGTCGGCCCCGTACCATGGGGTGAGGCCGTGGCGTGTCCAGCCCGGCAGGGTCCGCGTGACGAGAGACATACGCGAGGGCCGTCCACACACCCCGGGAGATCGCCGCACTATGGCCACGCGCCACGACATTCGCAATGTCGCCATCGTCGCTCACGTAGACCACGGCAAGACCACTCTGGTCGACGCCATGCTCAAGCAGGCCGGTGCCTTCGCCGCGCACGCCGCCGAGTCGCTCGACGACCGCATGATGGACTCGAACGACCTGGAGCGTGAGAAGGGCATCACGATCCTCGCCAAGAACACGGCGGTCAAGTACCACCCGAAGGATGGCGGCGACGTCATCACCATCAACATCATCGACACCCCCGGCCACGCCGACTTCGGCGGTGAGGTCGAGCGCGGTCTGTCGATGGTGGACGCGGTGGTCCTGCTCGTCGACGCCTCCGAGGGCCCGCTGCCGCAGACCCGCTTCGTGCTCCGCAAGGCGCTCCAGCAGCGCCTGCCGGTCATCCTGTGCATCAACAAGACGGACCGCGCGGACTCGCGCATTGACGAGGTCGTCAACGAGACCTACGACCTCTTCCTCGACCTCGACGCCGACGAGGACCAGATCGAGTTCCCCATCGTCTACGCGTGTGCGCGTGACGGTGTCGCCTCGCTGACCAAGCCGGAGGACGGCACCGTCCCGGCCGACAGCAACAGCCTGGAGCCGTTCTTCTCCACGATCCTGTCGCACGTCCCGGCCCCGTCGTACGACGAGTCGGCCCCGCTCCAGGCGCACGTCACCAACCTGGACGCCGACAACTTCCTCGGCCGTATCGCGCTGCTCCGCGTCGAGCAGGGTGAGCTGCGCAAGGGCCAGACCGTCACCTGGATCAAGCGTGACGGCACGATGTCCAACGTCCGCATCACCGAGCTGATGATGACCGAGGCCCTCACCCGCAAGCCCGCCGAGGTGGCCGGCCCCGGTGACATCTGTGCCGTCGCCGGTATCCCGGACATCATGATCGGCGAGACCCTCGCCGACACCGAGAACCCGATCGCGCTGCCGCTGATCACGGTCGACGAGCCGGCGATCTCGATGACCATCGGCACGAACACCTCGCCGCTGGTCGGCCGCGGTGGCACCGGCAAGGGCGCGGACAACAAGGCCGCGGTCAAGGACCGCAAGGTCACCGCCCGCCAGGTCAAGGACCGCCTCGACCGCGAGCTGGTCGGTAACGTCAGCCTCCGCGTCCTCGACACCGAGCGTCCCGACGCCTGGGAGGTCCAGGGGCGTGGTGAGCTGGCGCTGGCCATCCTGGTCGAGCAGATGCGCCGTGAGGGCTTCGAGCTGACCATCGGCAAGCCGCAGGTGGTCACCAAGATCGTCGACGGCAAGGTCTACGAGCCGGTCGAGCGCATGACGATCGACGTCCCCGAGGAGCACATGGGCGCGGTCACGCAGCTCATGGGCGTCCGCAAGGGCCGGATGGACAACATGTCGAACCACGGCTCCGGCTGGGTCCGCATGGAGTTCGTCGTCCCGTCCCGCGGCCTCATCGGCTTCCGTACGGAGTTCCTGACCGGCACGCGCGGCACGGGCATCGCCCACTCTATCCACGAGGGCCACGAGCCGTGGTTCGGCACGCTGACGACCCGTAACAACGGCTCGCTCGTCGCCGACCGCTCCGGCGCCGTCACCGCGTTCGCGATGACGAACCTCCAGGAGCGCGGTGTGCTGTTCACCGACCCCGGCACCGAGGTGTACGAGGGCATGATCGTCGGTGAGAACTCGCGCTCCGACGACATGGACGTGAACATCACCAAGGAGAAGAAGCTCACGAACATGCGGTCCTCCTCGGCCGACTCGTTCGAGGCGATCGTCCCGCCGCGCAAGCTCTCCCTGGAGCAGTCCCTGGAGTTCTGCCGCGACGACGAGTGCGTCGAGGTGACCCCGGAGGCCGTGCGCATTCGCAAGGTCAACCTGGACGCCCGCGAGCGCGCGCGTGCCGCGAGCCGCGCCAAGCACGGCTGACGGAGCACGGACCTGGTCCGGTCCCCGCTTCTGCGGGGACCGGACCACCACGTCGGTTCCCAGGGCTCCCCCGAGAGACGCTACGCGTGTAGACTGACTCGACCGCACTGCACGCCCACGCGCCGTCGAGCCATCTGTCGAAGCGTCAAGTCCCGGTTCCCCGACCTGTGATGGGTCGGGCTTCAGGTGTATCCGCATACAGGGGAGGTCCCATGGGGATGCTGGGGATTCCGGGGAGATTGCGAAGAGCGCGCAAGGGAGGCTGGACTTCCGGCCGGGATGCTTCGGTTGACTGTCTGTCGACTGTGCGGCGCTGTTCGGATATCGGTGTTGCAGCGATCAAGTTTCGGACATGTAAACAAAAATCGTTCCGCGTATGTCCGTTTCGTCGGTTTCCCGTCTCACCTGTCAAGCGCGACCAGGTGTCAATCTTTGCAATTTTTGCTCAAAATATGGACGGTAGGGAGATCCCTATGTCTTCCGCCCTTGACGCGCGTTGACCCGTTTGGCGAAAGTTCCCCCAAACCACAGAACCCGCCGGTATCTGTGCTGCGCTCAACTCTCCAACCCCCCGGGGGAAGAACAGACATGACCAGTCCAACCAAGGCCGAGGGCTCCGGGTCCGCGGTCGCCTTGGACCCCGAGCTCGAGACGACCGCCGAGGTCGCCAAGGGTGAGAAGAAGCTTGAGGGTCGTTCCCCCGGGCAGTTGATGTGGCAACGGTTCAAGCGGGACCGTACTGGAGTCGTCTCCGCGTGCGTAGTGATTTTCTTCTTCACCATCGCCGCGCTCGCGCCGGTGATCGCGAGCGTGTACGGCAAGAACCCCTACACGCTCTACGCGCAGGAGCCCGACTACCCGTTCCTGCTCGACGACTTCGCGATGCCCACCGGTTCCTTCGGTGGCATGTCGGGTGACTTCTGGTTCGGCGTCGAGCCGAAGCTGGGCCGCGACGTGTTCACGATGCTGCTGTACGGCATGCGGACGTCGCTGTACATGGCGGTCATCGTCACCGTGCTCAGTGTGCTCACCGGCGTCCTCATCGGCATGATCGGCGGCTACTTCGGCGGTCGTGTCGACTACTGGGTGGGCCGGATCACCGACTTCTTCCTCGGCTTCCCGCAGCAGCTGTTCTTCATCGCCTTCATGCCGGTCGTCACCGCGCTGTTCGTCGACCCGCGCGACGAGACGCCGACCTACCTGCGTGCCGTGGCCATCGTCCTGGTGATGTGGTTCCTCGGCTGGATGGGCCTCGCCCGTCTGGTGCGCAGTTCCGTCCTCTCCCTGCGCGAACGCGAGTTCGTGGAGGCGGCCAAGGTGTCCGGGGCCTCGCCCTGGCGCATCGTCCGCAAGGAGATCCTGCCGAACATCGTCACCCCGATCCTGGTGCAGGGCACGTACATCCTGCCCAGCACGATCCTCTCCATCGCCTTCCTCTCGTTCGTCGGTGTGGGCTTCCCCGAGCCCACCCCCGACTGGGGCCGGATGTTCGCCGTCGGCGCCGACGTCTACGAGCAGGACCCGATGTTCATGTTCTTCCCGGGCGTGGCGATGGTGGTGTTCGTGCTCTGCTTCAACCTTCTCGGCGACTCCGTCCGGGACGCATTCGACCCCAAGACCGGACGCTAATCGTCCATTGGTGGGTGGGGGGACTGCCGCCCCCGACCCGGGTTCTCCCGGGCCGTCAGGCAGTACTCGTGGACAACTATCGACAGGTAGGTGCATAGGCATCATGAAGCCCATCAGAAACCGCACCGCGCGCGCCGCGGCCGTCGCCCTCGTGGCCGGCTCGCTCGCGCTCGCCGGCTGCGCGGACAACGGCAAGGGCGAGACGAAGGACAACTCCAAGTCCCAGAAGGACGCCGCCGAGCAGTCGAAGCCTGTCGCCTACGGCGACGCCGCCGCCTCCAACGGTCCGGCCGAGCCGGTGAAGGGTGCCAAGCCCGGCGGTGTCATCAACGTCTACCAGCAGTCGGACATCACCCACCTGGACCCGGGGCAGATCTACGTCTCCGACGCCGGTCAGCTCGCGAACCTGATCCACCGCGGTCTGACGAACTACCAGGAGGACGACAAGGGCAACCTGACGGTCGTCGGTGACATCGCCACCGACTCCGGCAAGTCCTCCGACGGCGGCAAGACCTGGACGTACACGCTCAAGGACGGCATCAAGGACGAGGACGGCAACGCCATCACCTCGGCCGACGTCCGTCACACCATCGAGCGTCAGTACTCCAAGGTCATCTTCGACGGCCCGACGTACATCCAGAGCTGGCTGTCCGGCTCCGACTACCGCAAGGCGCTGCCGGACGGTCCGTACAAGGGCAAGCACCTGCCGGACACCGTCCTGGAGACCCCGGACGACAAGACGGTCGTCTTCCACTTCGACCAGCCGCGCCCGGACCTGCCGCAGGCCCTGGCCATGGCCGGCTACGCCATCGTGCCCGAGAAGCAGGACACGAGGGAGAAGTACGACAAGGCGCCGGCCTCCCTCGGCCCGTACAAGATCTCCGAGCTCAAGGCGGGCAAGTCGCTGACGCTGGTCAAGAACGACCAGTGGGACCCCAACACGGACGCCGTTCGTCACCAGTACGTCGACGGCTTCAACTTCACCAACACCATCGACCAGGCCAGCCAGACCAAGCGTCTGATCGCCGACCAGGGCGAGGCCAAGAACGCCATGCAGTTCACGGACCCCGTGGACCCGGCGCAGATGTCGACGGTGATCACCAACCCCGAGACGAAGAAGCGCACCATCCAGGGCTACCAGCCCTACGTGTGGCAGCTGACCTTCAACCTCGACGCCGCCGCCGTCAAGGACAAGAAGGTCCGCGACGCGATCACCTACGCGATCCCGTCGCAGGCCATGGTCCAGGCCGACGGTGGCCGCTACGGCGGTGAGGTCGCCGGTGGTCTGATGGCGCCGACCCTGCCAGGCTACGACGCGTCCTACGACCCGTTCGGCAAGCAGAAGAAGCCCAACGGTGACCTGGACAAGGCCAAGGCGCTGCTGAAGGAGGCGGGTGTCAAGGAGGGCACGAAGCTCACCTACGCCTACTCCAACACCCCGCGTGGCCAGGCCCAGCAGGTGATCATCAAGGACGCGCTGGCCAAGATCGGCTTCGACGTCCAGGCCAAGGAGATCGACCGGGCCAGCTTCTACGAGCAGGTCGGCAAGCTGGACAACCCGTACGACATCTACATGACCGGCTGGGGCCAGGACTGGTCCTCCCCGTCCACGGTCATCACCCCGGTCTACGACGGCACGCTGGTCGCCGACGGTGGCTCGAACTACTCCCACATCAAGGACGCCAAGGTCGACGCCCTCATCAAGAAGGCTCTGACCGAGGAGCCCGAGGCCGCCGCCAAGACGTGGGAAGAGGCTCACCACCGCATCGTGGAGGAGATCAACCCGGCCGCCCCGGTCTACTACTCGAAGCAGATCCAGCTCTTCGGATCGAACATCGGTGGTGCCCGGTACAGCACGGAGTCGAGCTACATCGACATCAACGACGTGTTCCTGAAGCAGCCGTAATACGTCAGTCCGGCCAGTCCGGCTGATCCGCGGGGGTGTGCGCCAGGCGGAGCGCACCCCCGCGGTCGGTTCCACCCCCTCCGACCGCCGCGTTTCGAAGAGAGCATCCACCCGCCATGCTTCAGTTCCTCATCCGCAGGCTGATCGGCGCCTTCGTCATCATGTTCCTGATCGGCGCCTTCACGTTCTTCCTGTTCTATACGATCCCCCAAGACTTCGCGCAGCTGTCCTGTGGCAAGAACTGCTCCCCCGAGAACATCGCGGTCATCAGAGAGAACCTCGGCCTCGACAAGCCCATCACCACGCAGTTCTGGGAGTTCATGTCGGGCATCGTTCTCGGCCGGGACTTCCCGGTGGGGCACTGCTCCGCACCCTGCCTGGGTGTGTCCTTCCAGAGCGGTGACTTCGTCTGGGACTCCATCGTCGACAGCTTCCCGCTCACGCTGTCGCTGACCGTCGGCGGTCTGGTCATCTTCCTGGTGTTCGGCCTCGGCGCGGGTCTGATCGCCGCCTGGAAGCGCGGCACCGCCGTGGACAAGGCCGTCAGCGGCGCCTCGATGGTGCTCAGCTCGTTCCAGATCTACTTCCTCGGTCCGATCGTCCTCGGCATCTTCGTCTTCAGTACCGGCTGGATGGAGAGCCCCAAATACGTACCGATCACCGAGGACCCGGTGGGCTGGTTCATGGGCCTGCTGATCCCCTGGGCCGTCATGGCCACGATCTTCACCGCGCAGTACACGCGTATGGCCCGCTCGACGATGATCGAGCAACTGGCGGAGGAACACGTCCGGACGGCCCGCGCGAAGGGCATGAAGCAGCGGTACGTATTCTTCCGTTATGCCTGGCGTGGTTCACTCATTCCGATCGTCACGATCATCGGTATGGACCTCAGTGCGTTGCTGTCCGGCGCGGTCGTCACGGAGTTCACCTTCGACCTGGCCGGCCTCGGACGTCTTTCGGTCGACTCCTCGCTCGGCAAGGACATCCCGGCGACGATGGGCGTGATGCTGTTCGGCGCCTTCTTCATCCTGATGCTGAACATCATCGTGGACATCGCCTACGCCTACATCGACCCGCGCGTGCGCCTCAGCTAGGAGAAATACCGTGACCACTCTGACCAAGACCGAAGGTGAGAAGGCCCCGACCGGGCCGGAGGCCTTCCTCTCGGTCCGCGACCTGCGGGTGCGGTTCTCCACCGAGGACGGCATAGTCAAGGCCGTCGACGGGCTCTCCTTCGACGTCGAGCGCGGCAAGACGCTGGGCATCGTGGGCGAGTCGGGCTCCGGCAAGTCCGTGACCAACCTGACCGTCCTCGGCCTGCACAACCCCAAGACCACCACCGTCGAGGGCGAGATCATCCTCGACGGGAAGGAACTCGTCACCGCCAAGGAGAAGGAGCTGGAGCAGCTCCGCGGCAACAAGGTGGCGATGATCTTCCAGGACCCGCTGACGGCGCTCTCGCCGTACTACACGGTGGGCCGGCAGATCGCCGAGCCGTTCATGAAGCACACCGGCGCCTCCAAGAAGGAGGCCCGGCAGCGGGCGATCGAGATGCTGGCCAAGGTCGGCATCCCGCACCCGCAGACCCGCGTGGACGACTACCCGCACCAGTTCTCCGGCGGTATGCGTCAGCGCGCCATGATCGCCATGGCCCTGGTCTGCGACCCCGACCTGCTGATCGCGGACGAGCCGACCACCGCGCTCGACGTGACCGTCCAGGCGCAGATCCTCGACCTGCTCAAGGACCTCCAGCAGGAGTTCGGCTCCGCGATCATCTTCATCACCCACGACCTCGGCGTCATCTCCGACATGGCCGACGACCTGCTGGTGATGTACTCGGGCCGGGCCGTCGAGCGCGGCAGCGTCCGTGAGGTGCTGCGCAGCCCCAAGCACCCCTACACCTGGGGTCTGCTCAGCTCGATGCCCCGCCTCGGCGGCGACACCGGGCAGGCGCTCACCCCGATCCCGGGCTCCCCGCCCAGCCTGCTCAACCCGCCCACCGGCTGCCCGTTCCACCCGCGCTGCGCCTTCACCGGTGAGGTCACCGGCAACCGCTGCAGCACGGAGCGGCCGCCGCTCGGCGAGGGGCGTGCCTCTGCCTGCCACCTGACGGCGGACCAGAAGCAGACCATCTTCATCGACAAGATCCAGCCCCGGCTGCGCTAGGGAGAACCGAGATCATGAGCGACAACCTCACCCTCCCCGCACAGCAGGGCTCCCAGGACACCACGGCCGAGACGCTGCTCAGGGTCGAGGGCCTGACGAAGCACTTCCCCATCTACGGCGGCTTCCCGATCAAACGCAAGGTCGGTGCGGTCCAGGCGGTGGACGGCATCGACCTGACCGTCGGGGTCGGCGAGAGCGTCGGTCTGGTCGGTGAGTCGGGCTGTGGCAAGTCGACCACCGGGCGGCTGATCACCCGGCTGATGGAGCCGACCGGCGGGAAGATCACCTACAGGGACCAGGACATCACCCACGCCTCGCGCAGGCAGCTGGCGCCGGTGCGGTCCGAGATCCAGATGATCTTCCAGGACCCGTACTCCTCCCTCAACCCGCGGCAGACGGTCGGCACGATCATCAAGTCGCCGATGGAGGTCAACGGGATCAACCCCGAGGGCGGCCGGGAGAAGAAGGTCCGAGAGCTGCTGGAGCTGGTCGGTCTCAACCCCGAGCACTACAACCGCTTCCCGCACGAGTTCTCCGGCGGTCAGCGGCAGCGCATCGGTGTGGCCCGCGCGCTCGCCCTGAACCCGAAGCTGATCGTCGCGGACGAGCCGGTCTCGGCGCTGGACGTGTCGATCCAGGCGCAGGTCGTGAACCTGCTCCAGAAGGTCCAGGACGAACTGGGCATCGCGTTCCTGTTCATCGCGCACGACCTCGCCATCGTCCGGCACTTCTCGAAGCGCGTGGCGGTCATGTACCTCGGCAAGATCGTCGAGGTGGCGGACCGGGACTCGCTGTACAACCGGCCCCGGCACCCGTACACCCACGCCCTGCTCTCGGCGGTGCCCGAGGTGGCGATCGACGACGAGGTCGAGACGAAGGAGCGGATCCGGCTCGCCGGTGACGTGCCCTCGCCGATCGCGCCGCCGTCCGGCTGCCGCTTCCGGACGCGGTGCTGGAAGGCCCAGGACAAGTGCGCCTCCGAGGAGCCGCCGCTGGTCCAGCTCTCCGGCAACCTGGCCGGCCACCTGACGGCCTGCCACTTCCCGGAGGACCCGACGACCGAGGCCCGCGCCGAGGACGTCGTGCTGGACCCGGCGCTCAAGGCGCTGGAGGACAGCGCGCCGGGGGATTCCGGCGCGAAGGTCACGAAGGACTGACGACTGACCTGATCGAGTCCTTGAGGGCTCGTCGTACGACGGTGATGATCCCGGTACCGGGGTCGGGACCGGTGCCGGGGCCGAACCGCCCCGCCTCCGACTCCCGCGTCGCCGCTGTGCGACGAGCCCTGTTCATGTGTGGACGAACCGCTGGTACGGAGAGCTTTCGACGGGGGCGTGTGAACGGATGTGTTCCGGACGGGTGATGGACGACGGTACGGCGGCCGCCGTCCTGTTCGACGTGGACGGGGTGCTGATCGACACCGCCGACGCGCACGGGCGGGTCTGGCGGGCCTGGGCGCGGGCCCGGGGGCTGGACCCCGAGGCCGTGTGGATGGCCACGCAGGGACGGCGGCGGGCGGACATCCTGCGGCTGGTGGCGCCGGAGCGCGATCCGGCGGAGGAACACCGGGCTCTGGACCGGCTGATGGCGGCCGAGGAACCCGGCTTCCGGGCCTTCGACAGGGCCGCCGGGCTGCTGCGCGCCCTGCCGCCGGGCCGCTGGGCCGTCGTCACCTCCAGCCGTGCCGAGCCCACCGCCGCCCGGCTGGCCGGCACGGGGCTGGTGGTGCCCGAGGTGCGCGTCTGCGCCGAGGACGTGTCCGAGGGAAAGCCGTCGCCCGAGGGCTACCTGACCGCCGCCGCACGTCTGGGCGTCGACCCGGCCCGGTGCCTGGTCCTCGAGGATGCGCCGGCGGGCATCGCGGCGGGGCTCGCGGCCGGCTGCACGGTGTATGCGGTGGCCTCCACGCACCAGCCCGAGGAACTCCGGGACGCGCACGTGTGTTTCGGGTCGTTGAGGGAGGCGGCGGGGGCGGTTCTGCGGG
>NZ_JARGEE010000115.1:0-22886 GCF_033794485.1 Streptomyces sp. MB09-02B | reverse complement strand
ACTTGTTGTCATAGTTGTTCTTTTGTTTTTTTTTTTTATTGATTCGGCGCACAACCGGGATTATACAAGGGTTGTTTGGGGGAACCTCCAGTGTGTTAAAGAGCCAGGGCCAATACGGGCCTGACGGCCCGTTAAGTTGCTGTCGTCGTGCCTGGCGGCACGACTGTGTGTCAGGTGCGGAGTTGGCCCTGGCGGGCCAACTCGGTTGGTTTCTGTGAGAGTTGGCGGGCCTGGCGGCCCGCTCGGCAAGAGGGGCGTTGTCCTGCCTGACGGCAGGACGAAGGCAATGTGAGGCCCCTCCCCTGGCGGGGAGGGAACGGGTGGGGTTGAAGGTGCCGGCGCCTGTCGGCACCGGCGATGTCATAACGAGTGGTTACACAGGTATTTGAGTTGCCTGTGCTCCCCTGCCGGGGAGCTTGGGTGGGGTGATGGGGTGCGTGGTATCCGGCTGTCGCCGGATTGGGTGAGTGTCAGTTTCCTTCGATGGGGCACGTGTTGTAGTTCTCGTGCTTCATGTCTGGCAGGCCTGGCGGCCTGGTGTCTCTCGCGTCTCTGTGTATGCGGGGCGACGCTTGTCGGCGTCAGGAGGGTTTGGGCAGTTGCCGTCCTGAGTGCGGGTTCTGGGGCATGGTGCCAACTCGTCTCTCCTTGGGGCACGTTGTGTATGGTGCCGCGGTCCCTTTCGGCAGCGGAGGGCGGGCCTATGGGCAGCGTGGTGGCACGGCCTGGGCAGCCTGGAGCGGCAGTTCGGGCTCTCCGCTTTCCCACTGGCCTCCAGGACGCCAGGCCCGTGCGCGGAACTCGGCTTGGGCGGGCGGTCAGTCATTGCCATTTCGGTGTGTCAGTTCGGGCTCAGCGGGCGAAGGCGTATTTCTCACCGTCCTGTTCGCCGTGCGGTAGGGCCGTTGCGACGGCCGGTCCGTTCGGCGGACGAGAGATGCGCCCAGCCTGTGTGCCTGGGCGGGCATCCTCAGTCGCGGGGACGGGGCGGACGTCCGAGCAATACGGCCAGCGCTTTGAGAGCCGCCTGTCGGCGCCGGGTCGTCGGGGCGCACACCGCGGTCACGACGAGTCCTGCGACAGTGAGGGAGTGGGTGGCCAACAGGGTCGTGGTAAAGGGGCTGTTGAGCAAGTCGAGCAGGTGGTGGGACATGGGCGGGGTCTCCTTGGGTGTGGGTCCGCCTGTATGGCGGGCTCTTGGAGGCTCTATTGGGACCCGTCCGGCAGGTTTCCGGCGATCTCCCGGATGACGGATGGGAGGCGTCTACGCTGGCCAGGGCTCGTCTGCCGGGTTTTCCGGCGCAGGGGTCGGCGGAGGGGTGGATGGAGGGATACGGGGTGGAGCAGGGCACGGCGGTGCAGGCTTTCGCGTCCATGCTGAGTGCTCTGCACGAGAGGGCAGGTTCGCCGACGTTGATGGCGCTGGTGCGTCTGGGCCTCCGCCAGCAGCCGCCTGTTGGGCTGACTACTTCCTCGTTGAGCGACTGGCTGGCGGGCCGGTCCGTGCCGTCGCAGCAGCGGGTGGTGCAGTTCCTGATCGCCCATCTCGCCCAGCAGGCCCACCAAGCGGGCTGTGCGGGTGCGCCTGTTGGGTGGCTAGGGCTGTGGGAGGGGGCCGTTGAGGAGCGCCGGAAGCGGCGCGGCGGCCGTCCTGCCCGTCCTTCTGCGGGCAGCGGGCCCGCGCTGCCGGTGCCCGTCCGTGGCCGGTACGTGGCCGAGCTCCAGCCTCAGGAGGCGTTCAGCGCGTGGGAGGTGCACCGGCCCGTCGACGTGCCGACGGCGGTGCCGGGCTCGCTGCCGCTGTATGTGCGGCGCGCCCACGATGAGGTTCTGCGTGCGGCGGTGGGCCAGGCCGCTGACGGTACGAGCCGGATGGTGGTGCTGGTCGGCGAGTCGTCCTCGGGCAAGACGAGGGCGTGCTGGGAGGCGGCGGCCGGACTGCCTGCCGGGTGGCGGCTGTGGCACCCTCTCGATCCGTCGCCGGCTCAGGCGCTGGCGAACGCGTTGCAGGAAGGCATCGCTCCGCGCACCGCGATCTGGCTCAACGAACTGCAGCGGTACGTCGGCGAGCAGGCCGGTGCAGGCGCCGAGCAGGCCGCGGCCGGTCTGCGGAACCTGCTGCAGGACAGCACGAGTGGTCCGGTGCTCGTGCTGGCAACCGTCTGGCCTGAGCTCTTCAGCGCCCTGACCACCCCGCCCGTTCCGGGCGGGCCCGATCCGTATCCGCAGGCACGGTCGTTGCTCGAGGGCGCGGCCCTGCATGTGCCTGGCGCGTTCGATACACAGGCGCTGCAGGACGCGCGGACGGTGGGCGGCCACGACCCCCGGCTGGCCGATGCCCTGGCCCATACCGCGGATGGGCGGATCACCCAGTACATGGCCGGGGCTGCGGCCCTGCTGGAGCGCTACCGCACAGCCCCGCCTGCAGCCCGTGCGGTGATCAGTGCCGCCATGGACGCCAGCCGGCTGGGCGGGGCGACGCTGGTGGCGCGGGAGTTTCTTCAGGACGCCGCCGAGGGCTATCTCAGCGACGACGCCTACGACGCACTGGGCAAGGACTGGCTGCAGGACGCTCTCGCCTACACGCAGCAGCCGAGCAAGGGGGTGCGGGGCCTGCTCAGCCACGTGCGGGCCCGGCCGGCCGCGAGCGGGCCGGGCGGGTTCCGGCTTGCCGACTACATGGACCACATCGGCCGCACCGAGCGGCGGTTCACCGCTCCCCCGGCATCGTTCTGGCGCGCAGTGCAGGATCACCTGCCCGAGCCGCATCTCGTGCGGGCGCTGGGACGGGCAGCAGAGGCACGCTGGCGTGATGCCGAGGCCGCCAGCCTGTACCAGAGGGCGCTGGATCTCGGTGACCTCAAGGCCGGACAGTATCTGGCCTGGCTGTGGCAGGAACGTCAGCGGGCCGATGACGCCTACCGGGTCCAGGAGCAGGCCGCGCTCGCTGGTGACGGTGAAGTCCTGGAGGAGCTGCTGATGCCGCTGCTGGAACAGGAGCAGTACCAGCAGGCCGAGCAGTTGGTGCGGGAAGCCGCCAGCTGTGGCAATCCCACCGCCCAGCTCCACCTGGCCCGCGCCCTGATGCGGGACGGCGAAACCCAGGAGGCGGCCCGCTGGTATGCCGAGGTCGCCCAGGGCAGCGATCCGGACATCCTGCGCGCCTATGCGGGCGATCTGCGCGAGCAGGGCGACCTGGACGGCGCGCGGACGGCCCTACAGGCGGCCGGAGATCGCCGTGCGATGGGCGAACTGGCCGCTATGGCGGGCACGTCCGCCTCCGCGGCCGAGGCGGAGCAGGCCGCCCGGGAAGCCTTCGCCGCGGGCGAAGCCACCCCGTTGAAAGACCTCGCCGAGCAAGCCGAGGCCGACGGACGCAGCGCGGACGCTGCCCGCCTGTACCGGGACGCGATCACCGTCTTCGAACGCCGCCGCCGGCAGCGGGCCGTTGGCGTGGGCCTAATAGACTTCGAGGCGGGCCCCCGATCGCTGCTTGATTACCTCGACCCGGCCGTGCTGCCCATGCCGCCCGGAGAGACATGGGCGTTGCGCCAACTGGTGGCCCTGCTGGACGGCACTCAAGGAGCACCCGCAGGCGACCGCGCCCTCGCCAAGGTCGCTGAGGCCCAAAACCCGTGGGCGCTGGAGCAGTTGCTGCGCCGCCTGCGTGAGCGCGGGCAGCCCCAGGAAGCAGAAACACTGCTGCAGAGCGAAGCTTCCCGGGACACCCCGTGGGCGCTGTGGGTACAGGCCCACCGCGCTGTGCACGACGAGCAGGTTACCGACGACGTCCGCCGTGCGCTGTTGGAGCGCGCTGCGGCCGCCCGCGTGGGCCAGGCCGTGCGGGTACTGATGAACCGGGCCGAACAGAAAGGGCTGACCGGCGAGGCCGACCAGTGGGCGCTGCACGCCGCCACCCGCGGCTACACCACACCCTTGTGGGAGCTGGTGAAGGGCCGCGAGCAGGAAGGTCGCCTGGATGCGGCCGAGCAACTGGCCTGGCAGGCTCCGGCCGGTCAGCGCTCCTGGACGCTGCGCCGCCTGGCACAACGCCGAACCGGCGAACAGGTCATGCCCTTGCTCCAGCGTGCCTACGACGAGGCCCTGGCATGGGCGCCGGGCCTGCTCGCCGAACACCTCGAGGCATCGGACGAGTTCGCGCAGGCCGAACACTTCGCGCGACTCGCCGCCGATGCGGGTGACCGGCAAGCGCTGGAGGAGCTGGCCGCGCAACGCAGGGACGACGACCCCGACCGCCAGTGGCAGGCAATTCTGGCGAACGGACTGACGGCCGAGGGCGCTGCCGCTGCTCCGTGGTGACCTACGGGCCCAAGAGCGCCACGGAGCGCCCAAGGTCCCCTGGCGCTCCGAACGGCGTGATCCAGCCCCCCTCGGCGCCCGATTGGGACTGTCTCAGCGCTGACTAGCGGGTGCTCACTGTCCGAGTCGCGCAGTCGTCCACCAGTGCTCGCAGTTTGGGCGTGAGCTCGGGATGATCACCTCGGGCTGCGGACTGCAGCAACTCGGCGCAGACAACGAGGAGCGCCGCGCGGCCAGCATCACTCCGCAGGAGTGGGGCGAATTCGCTGTGGATCCGTGCGGCTGTTTCCGGCGCGAGTTGGGCGTAGGCGTAGAGCATGGCGATGTCGTAGCCGCGGGGGGCTTGGCCCCAGCCCTCCCAGTCGAGCAGGGTGGCGCCCCGGGTCAGGTTGGCGGTGTGGAAGTCGCCGTGTGCGCATTCCCAGTACTGGATCAGGGGTGCTGGCCGGCCGGTGTATTCGGGGACGGCGCGGGAGATCCATTCCTGTCGTACGGCGGTGCGGTCGGTGGGGGTGGCTGCGATGGTCGACAGGGTGCTGCGGATTGTGGTGAACCACGCGTCGGTCAGGTCGAGTTCGTGGCGCAGGACGGGGTCTGGGGACAGCACGGGTTCGTCGACGTACGCGGTCAGCTCGGTGCGGTAGGCGTGTCCGTCGCGGGCGTGGTCGTGCAGGGCGTGCAGGGCGGGTTTACGGACGGTGGGGAAGGCGGTGTGGGCGCGGTCGGTGCCTTCCCAGAGTTTTCCGCCTGCTTTGTGTTCGGGGACGGACACAAGGCGCAGCCAGCACATGCCGTGCTGGGGGTGGTGGGCGTGGTGGCTGAGGGTACGGCCGTGCCAGCCCCAGATTTGGGGGCCCTGGGAGGTGGCGCCGAGTGCGTTGGCTGCGTATGCGAGCGCGGCTGACATGCGCTGGGCGTCGTCAGAGGGGGGCGGCGAGTACATCGAGCACCGTTCGTAGCGTGGCGGGTGGGATGGCGGGTGCGCCGGTCACGGTGAGGGCGTCGTCCCAGTGTGCCGCTCGGCTGGTGGCCAGGAGCACCTTTCCCAGGCCTGGGCAGGAGGCGGTGGCCGCCAGGCAGGCTGCGGCCACGCTGGCGCCTGGCGTGAGGAGGTCGGCGATCTCGGGGGTGGCCAGGGTGAGGAGTTCCCCGCCATGCAGCGGGGCGGAGGCTTGGACCTCCCACCCGCGGTCAGTTGCCTGGGTGATGGGCCCGTGGCCGACCAGGGCCTCGTCCAAGTGGGTGTCCATGACGAGGCTGACGGGCAGCTGGAGGACGCGGAGATGGTGGTTCGGGCCTCCGGCTGCCTCGCGGGCCAGTCGGTCCAGCTGGGGCACGGTGAACGCGTTGTGGGTGAAGCCGTTCCACGTGGCCACGCCGTAGGCGGCCACTTCGGCGGCGGATGCGGCTTCTTCCAGGCCGGCGAACGCCGCACGCAGCTCACGGGCCAGATCCTGCTTGTCCTGCCGGCGATGCTCGGGGTTGTGCAGGAGCATCGCATCCAGCCGGTTGCGGCCCAGCTCGGTGCGGCTGCGGGCGGTCTGCCAGCGGACGAACTCCGGGGCGATGCTATGCCGGACCTCCGCTGTGGGGATGGCGCCGACGGCGCGGGCGGCCCGCGCGCAGGCGCTGGTGAGGAAGCCGGCCTTCGTGGCGACATGCAGCCGGGGGTGGTCGGCGAGAACGGGTGCCAGCAGTCGGTGGGCCCGGCCCTGGCAGTAGTTGGGGGCGGTGTCGATCCATGCGGACGGGGAACCGGCTGCGCGCCGTGCGGCGGCAGCCAGCTCCTCACCGGGAATCCGGTAGGTGCCCAGCGCAAGGGAGGCGCTCACGCGTCCTCCTGGGCACGGACGGTCGCCATCTGCGCCGCGACCAGCTCAGCAACGAGGGCGGCCGCATCGGCCAGTGGCACGCCTGCGGTATCGGCGAGTTCGCCAAGCTCGTGCCAGCCGGTCTCAAGGAGCCGGTGGAGCAGGGGCGCCGCCGCGGATGCGGCGTCGACCTCTTGTCCGGCGCCGGTGATGCGGACCAGGTCTTCGCCGTTCACCGTCACCGCGGTGACCCGGGCGCGGCCGGTCGTCAGCCGTACCCGCACGTGCGAGTCGGCGGGCACCGTGGCCACGTAGGGCAGGGACGGCCGCAGACGGCCCATGTCGGCCGCGTCCTGGGCTGCGGCGTACCGGTGGAGCAGGCGCGGGTCCTCAAGCGCGGTGGCGAGCTGTTTGCCGAGCAGGGCAAGGAACTGGGCCTGCGCTGCCTCGTCGAGGTGCAGGGGCAGGTCGGCACGGAAGGTGTCGGAGGCGAGGAGTTCGTCGGCGAGCCAGTTCAGCAGGCGGCTGCCGGTGTGCGGCGGAGTGATGCCGCATGTCAGATGCAGGGAGGGGGTGCCCTGGTCCGCGGTGACGGCGTGCCACCAACCGCGCGGCAGATACAGCACGTCGCCTGGCCGCATGACCAGTTCGGCGGCCGTCTCGTCGGGCGGCTCGGGGTCGGCGACGTCCCGGTGCAGCGGCACGTGGCGGGTCGGTCCGAACAATCGCCACCGCTTGGCGCCCTCGACCTGCACCACGACGACGTCGTGGTCGTCCCAGTGGGTGCCGAACCCCTCCGTGGCCGTCCAGGACGCGTACAGGTTGACCTGCACGGGCGCCCGCAGCCAGCTTTCCAGCTCGGCGGCGAGGTCGCCGATCGGCTGGTGCAGGTGGTCGACCTGGTCGATGACGAGGGACGCCCCCTCGGCGAGCCGCTGATGCAGCTCGGCCGGATGGACGCGCTGCCATACCGTGGCGCGGCGGGTCGTGACGGCGGTCGCGTAGCGGTGCGGGGGAAGTGTGTCGCCGTGGCGGGCAAGGCGCAGGCGGGGCGGCTCAAGCCGGTGTCGTGCCACGATGTCGTTGACGACCTCGTAGGAGACCAGGGCGCCGAGTTCGGCCATCGCCAGGGCGCCGGGAACGTGTCGGTAGTCGCGGTGCAGCGTCTGGGCCAGGAACGCGTCCTGGCCCAGACGCTCCGCGATGCGCAGCTGCGTCATCGCCGGCGTGGCCTGTCAGTCGTTGCCGTCGGAGCGGCCGGTACCGCCGCCATCGGACGGGGTGGCCCCGCGGCTGCGGGCCGCCGCGATGGCCCGCCGGCCGCGGATCAGTCCGGCGGACTCCCTCGCCGTGGCCGGGGTCGTGGTGGGGTTCGTCGGCATGGTGCTGCCCTCCTGATGTTGGGAAACAGCCGGAGAATCGGCTGCTCCAACACCATTGCCGTTCGGCTGATGGGCCGTCATTGCCCCACCGGAGCACGGACATTGACCGTTGTGGACAATGTCCGTTGCGTGCGGGAGGTCAGCACAGCCGATACCGTGAGCACGGCATGGTCCATTCGTCCGTGCCCGCCCCGGGGGATCGCATGGCCACCGTCACCCGCGCCCGCCGAGCCGCCATCCAGCGTGCCGCGCAGCGCATCAGAATGCGCTGCCAGCGCGAGCATCACACCCTCGAGCGGACCGTCACCGAGATCCGCACCGCGCTGGCGGAGGTTACCGCCCTGGAAGCCTGGCGCCTGGCGCTGGGATGGTCACGGGCGGATGCCATCGAGCAGGTCGCCGCGCTCTACGTCGACGCCGGGCTGCGGCCGCGCGGACTGACAGACGCAATGCTGTGCCGCTGGGAGCACGATACGGGGCGGCGGCCTGACGACGAGTACACCGTGATGCTGTGCCGGGCCTACGGCGCCCGTCCCCAGCAACTCGGGCTGGACCGCTACCAGTGGGCGTCCGAACCGGGCATGTTCCGGTACGGTCGGGATCACACCGCCGCCGACGACGGGCACGGCCCGCACGAACAGGAGCCGATGCGGATGACCACGGACGCGGGACTGCCAGCAGTGCGCGAGAGCCTGCACCTGGCTCTCCTCGCCAGCCCCGAGGGCAGTCCGCTCGTCGTCGATCTAGCCGAAGCAGCAGTCGAGCACTACGCGCTGAACTACAGCAAGCACCCCCCGCACGTGTTGTTCGAGCAGGTCCGCGACGTGCGCAAACTCCTGACGCCGGCGCTGAAGTCCGGTCCGGACAGCGAGGGCGTACGGCGGCAGGTGGGATGGCTGTCCGCGTTGCTGGGCAATCTCGCCTACCACCTCGACGACCCCAGCGGAGCCCGCGTCCACCTCTCCACCGCCGCAGCGTACGGGGCGCACACGGGCGACCGCAGGCTTGAGGCGTGGGCGTGGGGCGCGCAGAGTATGGTCGCCCGTACCTCTGGGCGTGTGGAGGCGGCCGTCGAGCACGCCGAGCGGGGAGCTGCCACAGCTGCGCCCGGGCGCGTTCGGGCGCAGCTGCATGCGTGGGCGCTGCTGCCGGCCCTCGCAGCGGCCGGCCGCGGTGACGAGGCCGACCATGCCCTTGCCACTGCGCTGAACGAACTCGACACGGCTGACGAGCCGGAGACCCTGGGCCGGTTCGGCTTCGACGCCGCCGAACTTGCCCTGCACCAGGCGGAGTCCTATCTCGCGCTCGGCCGGGCTGCCGACGCCCGCGCCCGCGCCGAGTCCTCGCTCGTCGAATGCACCAGTGCCACCCCCGGCTGGGCCGCGGCCTCCCTCGTTCTTGCCCAGGCCGAGTCCTTCGAGACTCCCCGGGACGCGGCCCAGCGGGCTCACGACGTCCTCAACTGCATCCCCGCCACCCGGCTGCGCTCCACCGCCCGTACGCGGCTCTCTCATCTGACTGGCATGCTCGCCAGCCACGCCGCTGCAGAAGCCAGCGATCTCGCCGAACGGCTGCGGACGCTTCCCCCACCGATCGACGCCCACGGGCAGGCCCTCACCAGCTGAGTCTGATGCGGAGGGAACGTGCACGTGCTGACGGTGCTGTACGAGAGGCTCACCAAGGATCGAGGGCGAGGGCGCTATCGCCAGGTGTCCGCCCGCTGGTTGCAATGTCGCATCCATACGCAGGCGGGTGGGGCTCAGGAAAGCTGTGAAGGTTTGCGGGGCGGAGGAAGCGCGGGCAGCAGTTCCCACAGCGGCCGCGATCCGGCGGCCCAGGAACCGAGCAGTTGACGGTCGACGAGGTGCAACCGCTGCTGCCGGGCAAAGATGCGGCCGGGCTGGGTGATCCTGCCGTTGGTCACCATCACCACAACGTCCCCCTTGTGGACCGGGCGTCCCGTTCCGTTGAGGACCTGCAGCTCCGGGGTGCCCACAGCGGCCCCGCGCTCGCCGTGCCGGCGGTGCTTGCACTGGATCACCCAGCGCCGACCCTGCGGGTCAGTCGCCTTCACATCCGCGCCCAGATCGCCCTGCCCGCCAACCTGGACGGCGTTGGCGCAGCCGTCCCGGTTCATCAGGTCACGGACCGCGTACTCGAACTGCCGGTGGGAGAGCGCATCCAGCTGGGCCAGCCCATAGCGCAGGGCACGCGCCCGTGCCTGCTCCCACTGCACACGCTGTGTCCGCTGCTGCCACCACCCGATACCGCCCAGGACGGCGAAGACGGCCATGACGAGCAGCAGCCACCAGTGTGCGAGGAGCCAGTTGACCACCATCACCACGAGACCGGCCGCCGCAATGGCGACTACGGCCAGGACGGTGATCGGTGCGTCCTGCTGACTGCGCCGGCGGCTGGGGCGCCGGGTGGTCCGTCGCCTGGCAGGCGGACGCCGGGTCATCGCCCACCCCCCGGGGCAGCAAGGTCGATCGGGTACGACACGCTCGGCGCAGGCTGCGCCTTTTGCGGTGTGGGAGTGTCGAACTTGATCGGGTACGACACCGTCGGGTGCGGGACAGCCGCCCGCGGGGCGTCGTGGGTGGCATGGTCGAAGCGGATCGGGTAGGTCACCGACGGCGTGGGCGACCCGCTGTCCGTTGCGCCTGTGGTCGAGGTGTTGCCGAAGCCGAGTACGGCCAGACCGAAGACGGCGAAGATGGTCATCTCCCGGCGCGCACCTGGCGCCCATCGGGTGTGCCCGCGGACTGGCGTTCCGTCGGAGCGCACGTACGGCCGGACAAACGGCATGTGGTCCTCCCCCAAGGGCTCGTGAGTTCCCCGCGATCACTGTCATGCTGATGGGCGCCACTGACAGTCGATCAACCGTGGTGGCTCAACTCAGCTGTTTGTGGGGCAAGTTCAGGACAGTCCGGGCGGGACTGCCCAGCGTTGGGGGCCCCTTCTGTCCGAGTGCGGCGGCTGGGGTGCCGGATGTGCTGGGTTACATTCGGCGGGGTCATGGAAGGCGGCTTCACCAGGGAAACCGGGGCACACCGGCTTTCACTGTCTGGGCAGGAACCACAGTTGTGTGCCGGTCAGTGCACAAGCGGGCGATGGTAGATCCGGCCATTTCGGCGTACAGCCTCCAAGTGGCGAAAAATGAGGCCCGGACTCATGAGGTCTGGAGATCGATTCCGTATTTCCGCGACCCGCACATCGCGCCGATCCTGCGCATCCTTACCCGCCCTCGAACACAAGGCCAGGGTTCAGGGCAGTCCCCGGCTGTCGGTGGATCTCCCGCGCCTGTGTCCCTCTGCTCTTCCCAGCACTTGTGGCTGGTCCCCAGCGTCTCGTTGGCTGCGTAGTCCAAGAGCCGGAAGGGCGGCATCCGCGCGGAAGAGAAGGCGGAATTCAAGTAGATCGCGAGTGGGAAGAGGACGTCGCCTTGCGGCGGGAGGTCGACGAGATGGAAGTTCGTTCCTGGCGTGGAAGACCGCAGGGTCTGCTCCCCAGGGCGAATCCAGCCGAAGTAGCTCTTGCCAAGGATCCAGATGGCATCGGGTCGCTCATCTGGTTCGTGATCTTCGCACCACTGTGCGAAGTGGTTGCCCAGGGTCAGCGGTTCGATGCTGTCGAAGGCGAAGATCATGCCCATGGTCGGGAAGGGGGAGGCGCCGATGGCAGTCTGGCTTTGGTGCGGCGGGTCTGGGTGGTAGGCGGACTTGGGCAGCTTCTTAGCCAGGCGGATCTTCTCGCACGCGTCGCGCAGCTCCTTACGGTCGAGCTTGGACTTGACTTCGATGAGGCCATAGACGCACTCGTTCGGCACAATGCGGTAGCTCTGCATGTCGAGCAAGGGCGGTGTGCTGCGGTCGCAGATGACGATGTCGCACTGGTTTGATTTCTGACCGTCGACCGAAATGATCTCGGCGCTATGGAAGGCTCGAACGTGGCCGGGCAGGTAGTGCTTCAGGAAGTCGTGGAAGACCTTTTCGCGGGCAGCTCCCTTTTCTCCGCTGTGTGTGAAGCCCCCGGACAGCTCGAAGTCTGTTCGCATGCGCCGGGCGACCGAGCGGAGGATCTGTTCGAGCTGGTTGTCGCTCACGTCTCGATGGTAGATGTCGAAGTGGTTCGCACCATTTCGTTATGGCTCGACGCAGGCGGCCTCACTGAGTGGCTACGGAGGCTCCCTCCACCGATCGGCGCCCACGGAAGGGCTCTCAGCGGCTGACCGGGCCCGCGCTTGTCAGGGCGGCGTGGGGTGGGAGGGTGTCGTCCACCACGTGGTGTCGCTCAGCGTGGTGCGGTCGAGGCGTTCCTGGGGCACGCGCAGCCGCTGGGTCAGGCGGTCGATGACCTCGGCGGGCATGTCCAGGGCCCGGGCACGGTCAAGTGCCGGCGCTGTGCGGGCGGGGTCGGCGGTCAGGTCGGGGCCGGTGGGTTCGGCGCGGGCGAGGGCCTGCCACAGGGGGCGGCTGATGTCGGCGGTCAGGTGTGCTGCGCGGGCGGCGGTGACGAAGTGGTGGGCGGCTTCGACGCCGGCGATGTCAACGTCGCCGGCGTAGTGGAGGGGGCCCGGGCGGATACCGGTGAGGTCGTGCAGCTGGACGATGTCGGTGAGCAGAGCGGTTGCTGCGTCTCCCCCGCCGAATAGGACTGCGGCGTAGGGGGTGCTGGGGGCGGAGCGCAGTGCGCGCCAGGCGGAGTCGAAGGTGGCCCGGTTCTCGACCATGAGGAGGGGTCCGGTGTGGTGGAGCAGGGCGATGCGCAGTGCGCCGACGGGTGCTTGGCACGCGAGATGTTCAAGTGTGAGGCGGCCGGCGGCGAACAGAGGGCCGGCGGCGAGGGCGGCCAGGCGTTTTTCATCGTTGAAAATCTGCAGGGACCGTTCTTCGCGGGCAATCACGGGCCGGGGCTGTCCGGTGGTGGCCAGGAGCCAGCGGTTGATGCGAACGGCATCCTGGCGCAGGTGGGCAGGAGGGCGTGCGGTGCGGATCCAGCTGGGGGCCCACTGCATCGTGCTCCCCCAGGGTTCGTCAGCGGCGTCGAGGGCCTGCCGGGAGGGGGTGTAGTGGGCGGGCACGGCGATGCGTGCCGGCAGACGGGGGGTGCCGGTGTCCCAGAGTCGGCCGGCGGGGGCGGGCAGGGTGATCAGGCCGGCGTCGGCCAGGTCATGCAGGGCGTGGGCCAGCCGCAGGCGTGCGGTGAGGGGGTCGGGCCAGGCTGGGTCTGCCTGGGCCCACAGGCGGTGCAGGTCCTGGGCGTTCAGGCGGGCCCGGCCGGCGTTCAGCAGGGTGTCGGCGAAGAGGTCGAGGATGTCCTGGGGCGGCTCAGGAGCGTGGAGGGTCACGGACGGGCCTCTTCATCGAGCGAGCCCGTCGTGGTGGTGCGGACGGTGACGACGGAGAGGGCGGGCCAGGTCCCTGCGGCCGGGCCGGGGAGCGTGTCGGTGTCGCGTTCGGTAGCGGAGACGTACAGGGTGCCGTCGTGCAGGAGGGGCTGCAGATCGGTGTCGGTGATGCGGTAGGGGACGACGATGTTGGCGTTCTCCCTGCGGGAGACGCGCAGTTGGATGAGGCCGGGGAAGACGGTGAGGGCGCCGAGGTCACGGATGCCGGTGAGGGGGATGAAGCGGACGCCGAGGGAGGTGGCGATGTCACGGGCCAGGCGGAGGAAAGCGGGTTTGGTGACTTTGGCGAAGGGGTTGTCGAGGAGCAGGGTGGTGTGGCGGTGGCCGTGAACGGCGGCGCGGCGGGCTGCGAGCAGTGCAGCGAGGATGAGGGCGAAGGTGACGCCTTCGCCGCCGGAGGTCTCCACGGCGAGGCGGTCGACGGGCTTGTGCTGGGGATCGAGAGGGTCGGAAGGGATCAGGACGCGGGCGCTGAAGGCGGGGGTGGCGGCTTCGACGAGACGGTGGATGGTGACGTCGGCGTCGAAGTCGGGGCGGACGTGGTGGGTGTGGGGGTCAAACCATGTCTGCAGCAGGGACAGGATGGCGGTGCGGCGCTGGTCCTTCTTCATGTCGAGGCCGGAGAGTCTGAGCAGGGGAAGGCCGGCCCAGCGTCCCAGGGCGGGTGTGGTGGGCAGGTGGGAGTCGTGGACGGTGGCCTGGACGCCGCGCAGGAGTTCCTGGACGGCAGCGAAGGCGGTGCGGCTGAGGTCTTCCACACGCGTGTCGAACGAGTCGACCAGGTGTTGCAGCATCGCTCGTCGTTCGTTGGTGTCGTGGTGATGGGCGTCGGCGTCTTGCAGGAGGCTGGTACGGCGCAGTCCGCGGAGCATGTGGACGAGTTTGTCGCCCGAGACGACCTCGGGGTGGGCGTCGCGCAGGGCGGCTTCGAGTTCTTCGAGCTGCCGGGTGGCAAGGGCTTCGCGCTGGCCGAGGCGGCGGTGCAGGGCGCTGATGTCGCTCTGGAGTGCGGTGCGGCCGTGTTCCAGGGCGGTGGTGGCCTGGTCGGGCTCGGTACCGGGCAGGGCGGTGGTCGCCAGGGTCATCAGGTGCTGGACGCTGTCGGGGGCGGGAGGCAAGGGCGGCTGGCCTTGGACGTGGAAGGCGCGATCTTCGAGGTCGACGGCGGGGATGAGTCCGCCTGAGGATGCCAACAGAGGCAGGTCGGCCTGCAGTGCGTTGATGGCCTGGGTGGTCAGGTCCCGGGCGGCTCGGGCGTGGTCCAGTTCTGTCTGGGCTGCTTCCAGGGCCTGCTCGGCACGGGTGCGTGCGGCCAGGGCTGTTTCCCGGGCGGCGGTGAGGCGGGCGAGGACGCGTGTGGCTTCCTCGATGGTGGTGGCGCGGTCGTCCGCTTCGACGAGGGAGGTGCGGCGCAGTCTGCGCAGTTCTGCCTTGACCTCGTCGACGGCGGTGCGCTGGTGGGTGACGTTGCTTTTCAGGGTGCCGATCGTCGTGCTGAGGAGCAGGAGCTGTTGTCGGGCCTGGCCCGCGGTCTGCTCGTGGTCGGCGGCACTGTGGGCGGGGTGGCTCTCTCGCAGGGCCCGGGCGGCGTCCTGGACGGGTGGGGGTTGGCTGTCGAGCTTCTGCTGGAGTTTTGCGGCCTGGTCGCGGTGCAGGTTCTGTTCTGCGGTCAGCTGCGGGTCGCTGACGGCTGCGCTCCAGTGGCGGTGGCGGGTTGTGGCCAGTTCCGTGAGCGTGCCGAGGTCGAGGCAGGCGTCCGAGGGGTCGGCGCGGTCAGTGTCGGTGGCGAGTTCGTCGCGAAGGCTCTGGGCTGTGACGGCTGCGTGGCGCAGGTCGAGCAGGGCGGCGTTGATGCGCTCGCAGGCCCCGCGGGCCTGGGTCTGGCGGGTTTCGGCGCTCTGGAGGCCGGTGCGAGCCTGCTCGCTTGCACGGTCGGCGAGCTGTTTGTCTTCTTCGGCCTGCAGTGTTTCGATGTCGAGTTCGCTGCGGCGGGCGGCCTGCTGGGCGAGTGTTTTGAGCAGTCCGGTCTGTTCGGTGATGCGGTTGATCTGTTCGTGCAGGTCGCGCAGGCGCTCCTGGGCTGTCTCGATCTGCTGGGCGGTGTCCGTGAGTTGTTGCTGGGTCTGTGCGCGGACGCGGTCGGCCTCGTCGCAGTGCGTCTGCAGTGTCTGGGCTTCTTGTTCGACGGTGTGGAGGCGGTGTGCTCCAATGCGTTCGCTCCAGTCGATGACGCTGCGGCGCAGGTTCTGGGCCTGGTCGTAGCGGCTGCCGAGGTCGTGGCGGTGCTGCTCGCGGCGGTCGGCCTCGGTGTGGCGGTCCTCGATTTGTGTGCGGGCTGCGGGATGGGACCAGTGGGCGTCGTCGGGCAGGATGACGACGGTGTCCTCGGGCAGTGGGGTGGCTGCTTCGAGGGCCCGGGGGGTAGTGATGACCAGGGGGGCGTCGAGGTCTGCCCGTGCTTGGCGGGCCAGATCGACTACGTCGTGCAGGTCGTCGGGGACGTTGACGACGATGCCGTCGGCCAGGGCCGGGTGGGCGCGCACGATGGCTTCGGCCGCCGGGGCAGGCAGGTTGGCCAGGTAGGCGTAGGTGCTGCGGGCGCCGTACTTGTGGGCGGCGGCGCGACGGCAGATCTCGGCCACTGCGGGCCGCGGAGGCAGCAGGGCGGTGGCTTCCAGCGCTGCCACGGCCCGGCGGGCAGCGGCAGCCTGTACGGCGGCGTCCAGTTCCCGTGTCTTGGCCTGGGCGGCTGCCAGGGACAGGAGTTCAGCGATTGCCTGGTCGTGGTCCTCCAACCGGATCGGGTCGAAGTCGATGAGCGCGCTGGCGTGCAGGTGGCGGGTGAGGGTGTCTGTGTCGTCCTGCAGTTGCTGCAGGAGTTTCTCCTGTGCATCCAGGTCTGCGCGCGCCCGCACAGCTTGCTCCACGTGCAGGCTCTGTGCGTCGGTGAGCTGAGCTGCCAGGCCGGTGAGACGGTAGTGCTCGCGTTGCGTGTCGTGGTGCTCGGTGCGCAGGGTGTCCTGGCGGTTCACCGCTGCCTGCAGTGCGGCATCCGGATGCTCGTCGGCGCCCAGCACGCCATCGCGGACCGCGGCGCGCAGGGCGTTTTCGATGCGGCCCCTTTCCGTCTGGCATGCCTGCAGGCGAGTGTCGGCGCTGGCGGAGTGGTTGGCGGCGTCGAGGAGAGCCGTGTGTGCCAGGGCCGCGGCTTCGCGCGCTTCTTTTTCGGCGGCGGTGTGGGTGGCGTGTTCGGTTTTCAGCCGTACCCTCTCCTGGTCCAGGCGCTGGGTCAGGGCGAGGACGGCGGATGCGGCGCGGCGGCGCTGGGGTTCGGCATCCTGGCCGCGTGCTGCGAGGGTGGCGCTGATGTCCTGTACGTGCCGTCGCTCGGTGTCGAGCTGGACGATCAGGGCAGCCGCGTCAGCTGCGGCGGCGTCCGCTTCGGCTTGGGTGAACTTTTGTGTGCTGGCGTCCAGTTGCTGCTGGGTGTGGTGCAACTGGAGCTCGGCGAGCTGCAGTTTGCCGGCGGTCTGGCGGGCATGTGCGTCGGTGTAGGCCGCCAGGGTGCTGTGCTGGCCTGCTTCCGCTTCGATTCGGGTCTGTCGATGGCGTGCGAGGCTGGCGTCCTGGTCGGTGCTCTGGCGCTCCAGGTGGTGGCGGGCGGTCAGCAGGTGGTCGATCCACAGAAGGCGGCTGGTTGCGAGTTCCTTCAGGTGGTGGCGGTGGACGGCGAGCGCTTCGGTGTGATGGACGAGGTCTTTGAACAGGTCCAGGCGCCGGCGGTCCACTGCGAGTCGGTCGGCGTCTCCTCCCAGGCGGGTCAGGGCGGCCTTCAGCTGGGCGATCAGGTCCGGTGAGGCGATGGCCTTGACGAGACTGTTGAGGAAGTCTCGGGAGGTCGCGTAGGTGAAGACGTGATCGGCTGCGCCTTCGTCCTGGTTCATGGCCAGGAGCCAGCTTTTGACGAATTCGACGTCGATCTTGAGGGTTTGGCGCAGGTAGTGGTCCCAGTCGCTCTGTTTGGCGGTGTGCTGGATACCGGTGCCGGGGTGGCTGCTGCGCAGTCCGGTGACGTAGGTCTGCCACTCGTTGTGGTCCCGCAGGCGGTGGCCGTTGCGCAGTGGAAGAGCGGCCAGGGAGGGGCTGTGCGCGGAGGCGGGCAGCGCCCAGAAGTATTCGGAGACGGGATCGTCTTCGCTGCTTGCGGATGGCTTGGCCAGGCAGGCGCCGAGGAAGAAGCGCTGCGGGGCCTGTTGAGGGCCGGTCGGGGGCGTTTCGACTTCGAGGATGACGTGCGTGGGAGGGCCTCCGGGCACGTAGTGCTCGATGCGTTTTTCCTGTCCCTGCTTCTTCTGCCGGCGCTGTGCGATGCGGGGCAGGAAGTAGTCGGCCCGCGGCAGCAGCACGTGGAGGAGGAAAGCCAGCAGGGTCGACTTGCCGCCGCCGTTTTCCAGGCCGATCACGGTGTGGGTGTGCTGGGTCAGGTCGACCGTGAGGTCGGGGACGGCGACTTTGTCCCGGACGCGGAGGTTGACGACTCGGAAGCCGCGCAGGGGTCCCACGGTTTACTCCTCGGGTTGTGATCCGGCCCCGCTGGGTGAGGGCGGTTGCGTGCCGGTGGCGGCGTAGGTCTGCAGGTCTTGGAGGAGGTGGTCGGCGAGCATGGCCCGGCAGCGTGCCAGGAGCAGCCTGCGGGGGCGGTAGAGGCTGTCGCGGACGGTCGTGCCTGCAGTCTTGGCGACCAGACGCTGACCGTGCAGGAAGGTCAGGACTGTGTACACGAGGTACGTTCTGTCGCGGCGTCCTGCTCGTTTGCTGGCGGGTGCGTGGGCGGGCAGTTGCAGCCAGTGCCACCACAGGGGGGCTTCGTCTTCGGGCGGGTCGGTGGCTTCCTCCTCCTTGTGCTGGGCGAAGCCGGTGATGAAGTCGGCGAGCTGGGAGGCGGTGAAGGTGGCGGCCACGGCCAGGGGGTCGGCCAGCAGGTCGTCGAAGTCGGCGGCGGAGGGCGCGACGTAGGCGAGCAGGGCGATAGGGACCAGCAGCCGCGCCGCGCGGGCCGGGACATCCTCGAAGTTCTTGTTCCAGGGCAGGTCTGCCGTGCGCCGGGGCCAGGCCCAGGGGCCGTCGAGCTCGGTGTCGAGGAGCAGGCCGTGATGCGGGTCGGCCAGGGCCACGGAGCAGCCGGCTCCTTCGAGGATGTCGTCGACCAGATGCCGGAATGCGGCGTCGGTGCGGTAGCGGTTGAGCAGGGTGCGGTAGTCGGCGCCCTGTCCGCTGTTGCCGGGGGCCGCGGTGACGTCGAGGGCGAAGGCCAGCAGACGTCCGGCGTCGGTGCCGTCCATGGAATCCCTTCTGGGTGCTGTCTGGTGTGGGGTGCGCTTATCGCGGCCGGGGGATGAGGATCAGGTCGTCGCCTGTGATTCCGGCGGCTGCGAGGCGGGTTCCGGGGCGGACAACGGCCAGGCGGCCGGTGAGGAAGGCGTCGGCGGCAGGCGGGAGGTCGTCTTCGGATCCGTGGAAGCCGCCGTAGGCGCTGGCGACGGTGACGGCCAGGGTCCAGGGCACGAGGCGGGCCGCCGGGGCGGCGAGGTCGCCGAGGAAGTCAGCGTGGTGAAGGTTGTTGAGCAGGGTGGACAGCCGGGTGGGCTCGGTGACGCGGTCCAGGATGTCCTGTACGGCGGCCAGTACGGCCGGGTCCAGGTCGTCTGGGGTGGTGCGCAGATCGCCGACGTCGAAGGGATCACGGCCTGGTTCGCTGGTCGTGCGGGTGGCAGGTGTCATGACGTCCTTCAGGCGCGGCAGGCTGAGCACGCGCGGGGTGCGCGGGCCGAGCAGTCTCACCATGAGGGGTTCCAGCAGGTCGGCGACGTCGCCGGGGGCCATGTCCAGCAGGGGTGCGAACAGCTGGCCTTGCGGGTTGATGGTCAGCCGGCGCGGGGTGAACAGCTGGCGGTCCTGTTCGGCTTCGAAGGCGGCTCTCACCTCGTCGCCGCTGCCCTGCAGTGCCAGGAGCGCCATGATCAGGTCGTGCAGGCTGGTGTTGAGGTGTTGGAGCCTGGCGTAGTCGGGTGCGTTCAGATGGAAGTGTTCGGCGACGGCGTCGGCGAACTTCTCTTCCGCCTCCACCTGTTCGCCGACCAGGGTGATGATGTCGGTCAGGCGGGGGATGACGTCGTCCTCATAGTCGACGTCGCGGACGTTGTAGACGATGCGGCGCAGCAGACTGTTCAGCTGGGCAGCCAGGCCGTGGACGCTGAGGGTTCGCCGCTCGACGGAGTCGAGGACCTCGTCGTAGTCGCGGCGCTTGAGCATGCGTTCGGAGCGGTAGCGCTCGGCGGAGAGCCGGTCGAAGGGGTCGAAGTCGACGAGGTTCTGGAAGACGTTGATGGCTTCGGGAGTGGCGCGCAGGACAGGCTCGTCGCTCTCGTCGTCTGCGGCGGCGGTGACGAAGGCGAAGGACTGCATCACGTAGTGGGCGTCGTGGTCGGCGTCGGGCCGCACGTAACGGTCGGTCATGCGGGTTTGCCGGTCACGTTCGTTGACCAGCAGGTCCATGACTGCTTCTGCGATCTCGTAGTGGGCGGCGGGTGGATCGTCGGGTTGCTGCCAGGCGCACAGGCTGGTGATGTCCTCGACGAGGGCGTGGCGGGGTCGGCCGCCGCTGAGGCGGTCGTTCTCGATGACCAGGTGCAGTGCGGCGAGCAACACGGTGATCAGGTCGTAGGCGTCCCACTCGCGGTGGATGCGGCGCAGCCCGTCCAGGCGGATGAAGAGTGCGGCCTGCAGGCCTGCGGTGCGGCGCTGGCGGGCTTGCCATTGGTCAAGGAATCCGCGGAGCTGTTCGTTGAGTTGTGTCGGCACAGGTGCCCCTCCCCCAGCCGTGGATGATACGAGCGCATCGGCCACTTTGATGGGTGGATGAGTGAAATAGCGTGATGTTGGCGGGAGATGACGCCGCAGCGCTGTCTGCGGCCGTACGGGCTCGCTTGTGAGCGGCCCGCCCAGCCCGTCTCGCTCGGCAGGGCGCGGGCCTGCGCGGCGGCCGCGGCCTGCTCATCCGCCCGCTGTGATGCTGCCCAGGCCGAGTTCGGCAAGGGCGGCCTGCCGGTCGGGGCTGAGGCCGCGGCGGCGGATGTTGCTCAGCCACTGCCCCAGGCGCACATCGCCGTCTTCGGTCTGCTCGATGTGCCGCTGGGGAACGTTGAGATGCCCCTCCCGCTGGCGGAAGGCCCGTGCTGCCCTCAGCCCTCGCTGGAAGGAGCGCTCACGCGCCGGCTGCCGGTTGTCCTGGCTGCTGGAGCCGGATGCGGTCGGCATGTCAAGTCCCAGGTCCGCGAGGAGCCGTCGCTGCTCGGGATGAAGGGCATCCGCCCGGGCTGCCTGCGTCTTGAGCCACTCCCCTGCCGCTTCTTGTTCGGTCTGTTGTCGGGCTGCGTGATAGGCGCGGTGCCAGGTGAGCGGCCAGGGCGGGTTCCACCACCGGTCCAGGGCGGCGAGGGCAGCAGCGCGTTCCTCGGCGAGCTGGCCGGCGCGGGCACGCTGGGTGGCCAGCCAGCGGCCCAGGGGGAAGCCGTCGTGGACGTGGCCGCTGGGAGCGGCCAGGTGGCCGTGGCGGGCGGCGTACAGGGTTGCGTGGGCTAGGCCCCGCTCGAAGGCCTTCTGGCGGGGGTCCCAGATGACACCGAGGTGTTCGAGTGCCTGGCCGCGTGCGGGATCGAGGGTGCCGAGGGAGTAGAGGTGGCGTTGCCAGCTCAGCCAGCGGCCCAGGGGGTAGCCGGTGGCATCCTCGTAGGTCTGGGGGACGTCAAGGTGTTGGTGGGCGCGGTGGTAGCTGCGGGCGGCTTTCAGTCCGCGGCGCCACTCGGCGCTCTTGGGGGCCAGGACCCTCAGGGAGAGGGCGAGGGCGACTTCTTCGGCCTGGGCGGGGCGGTCGAAGTGCAGCCATGCCTCGGGATCGTCCGCAGGCATGGTGGGCCGGTGCGTGCGGGGGTCGGCCAGACGGGCCTCCAGGCGGTCGTCGTGGGCGCGCAGGGCCTGGATGGTGTGCCACAGCGGGGTGTAGGCGTCGGCGCCGAGGAGGTCGTCGGGGTCTTCGCCCGGGGTGAGGTAGACGGGGACGACGAGGGTGGCCTTCTTGCCTGCACCGGGCTGCTGGCGCAGGGCGCGGCCGACGGCCTGGACCGTGTCGACAGGGCTGTTCTTGGGGTCGGCGAAGACGACGGCGTCGATGGCGGGCACATCGATGCCCTCCCCCAGCACGCGTGCGTTGGACAGCACGGCCGGGGCGTGGGGGCCGGCGTGGGAGGCGAACTCCAGGAGGAGGCGGCGGCGGACCTGGGGGGCGTGGCGTCCGCTGATCCAGTCCGCCCACAGCCCTTCGGGACGCAGGTGGCTGGGGAGGGTGGCGGCGGTGTCGTGCAAGGTGGCGGCGAAGGCGCGGGCGTCGGCGACGCGGTGGTGGAAGGTGAGGACGCGGCGCAACTGGTGGTCGTGGATGGCGCGCAGGGCAGCGACCTGGCGGCCGGCCAGGCGCAGTCCGTCGACGCCGGCTCGGGGGCCGGTGGCGAGCCAGTCGCGCAGGTCTTCGTCGGTGACGACGGGGACGAGGATCTGGTAGTCGGCGAGCAGGCCGAGGTCGATGGCGTCGGAGAGAGTCAGCCGGTAGGCGACGGGGCCGAAGAGGTTCTCGTCGTTCATGGAGGCCACCGCCTCCGTGTTCTCGTCCGGGCTGTCATCGGGGTCCCAGACACGGGGGGTGGCGGTCAGGTAGAGGCGCCGGGCGGTGGGGACCTGGTCGTCGTGGTGGACGGCGGCCCAGGCCTTGCCCAGGCGGCCGGCGGTGCGGTGGGCCTCGTCGACAACGACGAGGTCCCAGGGGGGCAGGCGGTGGTTGCTGTGTGCGGCGACCACCACGGGCAGGGAGGCGTAGGTCGCGTAGGCGGTGAGGGGCCCGGGGCGGGATGTGGCGGTGAGGGCGGTCAGGTCCGCGGGGTCGGTGGTCAGCGGGATGTCGGCGCCGAGCGGCTCGTGGTCGAGGGCCTGACGGGCCGAGCACACCGCCACGGCGGTCCCCTTGCGGCCGGCCAGGTGCCAGGAGCGGATCGTCTGCGACAGCAGGTCCAGTGTCGGCAGCAGCACCAGCACACGGCCGCGTGGAGCGACGCGGGCGGCGGTGCGGGCGGCGATCAGGGTCTTGCCGGTTCCGCAGGCGGCGATCACGCTCGCGCGGGGGTGGCGGGTCAGGGTCTTGGTGGCTGCGGCGACCGCGTCTTTTTGGTGAGGGCGCAGCGTCAGCTCGGTGGGTGCCATGGGCAGGATGCGGCTTCCGGTGCGGGGTGGTCAGGCGGCGGGGACGCGGTGCTGGGAGAGGTGGTCGAGGATGTGCTGGTGGGCTTCCCAACCGTCGGGGAACTTGGCGGGGACGCCGAGGGCGACGGGTTCATTGGAGGGGTGGCGGTCGAGGAGGTCGGCGATGCCGGCGCGGGCGACCATGATGCAGGCGTGACGGTGGCGTGAGGCCAGCACGCACAGGCGGCCGGCTTCGAGGTGGAAGGCGGAGGCGTCGCGGCGGCCGGAGAGGGGGTGCAGCACGATGGTGACGGCGAACTCTCGGCCCTGCAGGCGGTTGGCGGTGTCGGCACGCACTCCTCGGGCGTGGGGATTGCGGTTGAGGAGTTGCTGGATGTGACGGGCCTGTTCCCGGTGAGCGGTGCCGATGGCGATGTCGGTGGGCTGCAGGCGCCGGCCCGAGGGGTATTTCTCGCAGACGGCCTCGATTCCGCGCTCCAGGAGGCGGGAGGCCAGGGCGACGGTGGCGTGGGCGGCCTCGGCATCGATGCGTGCGGTGTGGCGGAGCGGGAGTTCGTGCAGGGCCCAGCCGGTGCGTGCAGCCTCCTCGACAGTTGGGTCGAAGGGGTTGTGCAAGGCGTTGATGGTGAAGGTGAGGGCGCGGGTGGCGGGGGC
>NZ_JARGEE010000114.1:0-22912 GCF_033794485.1 Streptomyces sp. MB09-02B | reverse complement strand
ACCTGCGCCATCTCGCCCCCTCACGCTCCCCGGCCGGGACACCGTGCCGTCCCGAACCCCGCGAAGGACCATACGTACGACAGCCGCACAAACGCCCCCGATCCCGCAGCCACCACCCCGACCAGCGACAACAGGCACACGCGTTCGCACCACCCCGGCGATGCCGACAGCGGTACGGGCGCTCCGCGCCCTGAACCGGATGCGGCGACACTCCGCGTCGCGACACCCGGATGCGATTCCTCCCCCGGCGTGAACCCCGGGGCCTCCTCGCAAGAAACAGGTGAACTGCGAGGGGCCCGTAGGGAAGGGGGGCCGTGCGGGTCGGCCTTCCCAGCCCGGACCGGTGGGCGGTGCGCAGCGGCCCCTCGCAGAGTGCGTTGAGGACAGCGTCCGGTTCCCTGATGGGTGCGGGTGCGGGTGCGGGTGCGCGAAGGCGCGGTCCTGCATGGTCTTGGAGGCGCGGAGGGTGTCGCGGCGGTGGACGACGGTCACGGAGCGGGCGAAGCGGAAGAGGAAGGTGGCCTCCTCCGTCGCCGTGTCGCCGCCGCCGACCACGACGATGTCGTGCTCGCGGAAGAAGAAGCCGTCGCAGGTCGCGCAGTACGACACGCCCCGGCCGGATAGCGCGTCCTCGCCCGGAAGATTGAGCTTGCGGTGCTGGGATCCCGTCGCCACGATGACGGCCTTGGCGCGGTGGACCGTGCCCGCGCTGTCGGTGACGGTCTTGACCGTGCCGGTGAGGTCGACGGCGACGATGCGTCGGGAATGAGCTCGGCACCGAAGCGCTCGGCCTGGGCACGCATGTTGTCCATGAGGTCGGGGCCCATGATGCCGCCCGGGAAGCCGGGGAAGTTCTCCACCTCGGTCGTCTGCACCACCGCGCCGCCGGCCGTGACCGCGCCCTCGAAGACCAGCGGCTTCAGCGAGGCGCGAGCCGTGTAGAGGGCGGCGGTGTATCCGGCGGGCCCGGAGCCGATGACGATGAGTCGCGTATGTCCGTACCCGTGCTCATGCCTGGGGCTCCGGCGCGATCTCCTTGATCAGGCCCTCGATGAGCACCTTGATCTCGTCCCGGATCGGGCGGACCGCCTCGACGCCCTGGCCCGCCGGGTCCTCCAACTGCCAGTCCAGGTACCGCTTGCCGGGGAAAACCGGGCAGGTGTCGCCGCAGCCCATGGTGATGCAGACGTCGGACTCCTTGACGGCGTCCACGGTGAGCATCTTCGGGACCTCGGCGGAGATGTCGATGCCGACCTCGGCCATGGCCTCGACGGCGGCCGGGTTGACGCCCGCGCCCGGGTTGGAGCCGGCGGAGCGGACTTCGACGCGGTCCCCGGCCAGGTGGGTCAGCCACGCGGCGGCCATCTGGGAACGGCCGGCGTTGTGAACGCAGACGAACAGCACGGAGGGCTTGTCGGACATCGGAGGCTCTCTCCTGTCTCACGACGGCATCAGGCGCGGTTGATGTCAGCACCCGGTGGTGTCAGTCACCACTGATGTGACAGTATCAGTACATGATGACGTCAGTCGACACTGACCTGATCCGGGTGCTCGCCGACCCCCTCAGGCTCCAGATCGTGACCCTGCTCGCCCGCGAAACGCTGTGCACCACCCACCTGGTGGAGGAGACAGGTGCCCGCCAGACCAACCTCTCCAACCACCTGAGAGTGCTGCGCGAGGCCGGGGTCGTGGAGACCGAGCCGTGCGGCCGGTACACGTACTACAAGCTGCTCCCGGACGTCATCGCCAAGCTCGCCGGACAGTTCGCCGACCTGGCCGAGTCCGCCCGTGACGCGAACGAGAACAAGCGGGCCTGCCCGTGACCCGCACCGAAACACCCGCGACCGTGGAGGAGTCCTCGGTCGTCGCGAAGCTCTCCACGCTGGACCGCTTCCTCGCGGTGTGGATCCTGATCGCCATGGCCCTCGGCCTCGGCCTCGGCCGCGCCATCCCCGGCCTGAACGACACCCTCGCCAAGGTCGAGATCGGCGGCATCTCCCTGCCGATCGCCGTCGGCCTGCTGATCATGATGTACCCGGTCCTGGCCAAGGTCCGCTACGACAAGCTCGACGCCGTCACCGGCGACAAGCCGCTCATGATCTCCTCGCTGGTCATCAACTGGATCGTCGGCCCGGCGATCATGTTCGCGCTTGCCTGGATCTTCCTGCCGGACCTGCCCGAGTACCGCACCGGCCTGATCATCGTCGGTCTCGCCCGCTGTATCGCCATGGTCATCATCTGGAACGACCTGGCCTGCGGCGACCGTGAGGCGGCAGCCGTCCTGGTGGCCCTCAACTCGGTCTTCCAGGTACTGGCGTTCGGCCTGCTCGGCTGGTTCTACCTAGACCTGCTGCCCGGCTGGCTCGGCCTCGGCGACGGCGAACACCTCGACATCTCCATGTGGAAGATCGCCCTCAACGTCGTCATCTTCCTCGGTGTCCCGCTGCTGGCCGGCTTCCTGACCCGCCGCATCGGCGAGAAGAAACTGGGCCGCGAGAAGTACGAGGCCGACTTCCTTCCCAAGATCGGCCCGTGGGCCCTGTACGGCCTGCTCTTCACGATCGTCATCCTCTTCGCCCTCCAGGGGAAGACGATCACCTCGCAGCCGCTGGACGTGGCCCGCATCGCGCTCCCGCTGCTCGTGTACTTCGCGGTCATGTGGTTCGGCACCTTCGCCCTCGGCAGGGTCATCGGCCTCGCCTACGACCGCACCGCGACCCTCGCCTTCACGGCCGCCGGCAACAACTTCGAACTGGCCATCGCGGTCGCCATCGCCACCTTCGGTGTGACCTCCGGTCAGGCTCTGTCGGGCGTCGTCGGTCCGCTGATCGAGGTGCCGGTCCTGGTGGCGCTGGTGTACGTGTCGCTGGCCTGGCGCAAGAAGTTCGGCTCGTCCGAGCTGGTGACCGTGGGAGCCGCTCGCTGATGCATTGCTTGGATTGCCGTGCGCAGGAAGCGAGCAGGAAGGCCGTAGGTGTCTGCCGCGAGTGCGGCGCCGGCGTCTCCGAGAACCACGCCCGCGTCACCGTCCGAACCGTCCGGGGAGGGTCGACGCTGAGTGCCCCGTACGAGCCTCCGGCCCGTACCGTGCGCTGCTTCACACGCGCGGCCGGCTCGGTGGCGCGGGCGCGATGAGCGAGCAGACGGATGTCGTGGTGATGGGCGGCGGCCAGTCCGGGCTCGCCGCCGGTTACCACCTGCGCCGCCTGGGCGTGGACTTCGTCGTCCTGGACGCCTCGTCCGCGCCGGGCGGGGCCTGGCGGCATGCCTGGGACTCGTTGCGTCTGTTCTCCCCGGCCGCGTACTCCTCCCTTCCGGGACGGCTCATGCCGGTCCAGCAGGGTGCGGAGTACCCGGACGCCGCGCACGTCGTGGCGTACCTGCGCGACTACGAGCGGCGTTACGACCTGCCGGTACGGCGCCCGGTGCGCGTGGCGGGCGTACACCGTGACGGTGCGCTTCTGCGGGTGGAGACCGACGCGGGGGACTGGCGGACCCGTGCCGTGATCGGTGCGACCGGCACCTGGTGGCGGCCCTTCCTCCCGGCCGTGCGGACTTCCGCGGCGAGCAACTGCACACCGTCGAGTACCGCCGACCCCAGGACTTCGCGGGCCGACGTGTCGTGGTGGTCGGTGGTGGCAACTCCGGTGCGCAGATCGCCGCCGACCTGGCGTACGACACCGAGCTGACCTGGGCGACCAAGCGTCCGCCGCGTTTCCTGGCCGACGACATCGACGGGCGGGTGCTGTTCGATGTGGCCACCGCCCGGCGTCGTGCGCTGGACGAAGGCCGCACCGACAGCGGGGGAGTGGCGTCGCTGGGGGACATCGTCGCCGTACCGCCGGTGCGGGAAGCCCGTGACGCGGGACGGCTCAAGGCCGCGCCGATGTTCGCACGCCTCGACCGCGACGGCGTCGTGTGGACCGACGGCACACGGGCGGACGCGGACGCGGTCATCTGGTGCACCGGCTTCCGCCCGGCACTCTCGCACCTGGCGCCCCTGGGCCTGCGCGGCCCGCGCGGCCACATCCCCACCACCGGCACACGGGCCGTGGACGAACCCCGCCTTCACCTCCTCGGCTACGGCGACTGGACCGGCCCGGCCTCCGCCACCCTCATCGGCGTCGGCCGCCCCGCCCGCGACGCGGCCCGCGAGATCGCCGAACTGATCACCGCCAGACGGTGATCGAGGCGGACGGCGAGCCGCACGTCACGACAACTCGCCGATCACCTTGCGTACTTCGGTGGCGACGGACTCCGGCAAGGCGCGTAGTCGGGCGTACCCGACGGTCATACGGGATCCTCAGCCCATGCTGCCGAGGATTCCGCCGAGTGCGGCCACCACCGAGGGCTCGACCTTGTAGTACACCCAGGTACCGCGACGCTCGGAGGTCAGGAGCCCGGCTTCCCTGAGCTTCTTGAGGTGGTGGGAGACCGTCGGCTGGGAGACACCCACGTCGGAGATGTCGCAGACACACGCCTCGCCGCCCTCGTGCGAGGCGACCAGGGAGAAGAGGCGCAAACGGACCGGGTCGCCGAGCGCCTTGAACATCCGGGCGGTCCGCTCGGCCTCCTCGGCGGTGAAGGGGCGCTCGGTCAGCGGCGGGCAGCAGGGAGCCACGGCCTCCGGGGCCGCGGGCTCCAGCAGGGGCAGTGCCTTGATGTTCGACATGCATCTATGTTGACACATGTCGAACTAATGACCCAGAGCTTCGAAGGGCGGCGATCAGCCGGTCGCCGCCTTCCAGGGTGAGGGTGAAGCCGCCGTTGTCCGCGCGGACTTCTCGTACGCGGACCCTCGTGCGGACCTCGGCGTCCAAGTGGTCGGCGTAGCGCGGCAGAGTAGATCCGGATCCCCCTTGGTTTCGATGAGTGTCTATGTTGACGCTTATCGAATCAGGTGGCATGCTGGCCGTGCAAGAGATCGACGGATGTCAAAGTAAAGGGGAATCTCGTGGCTGCGCCCATCAACAGCGTGCCTACCACCGACCAGCTGCCCGTCGTGGTCATCGGTGCCGGCCCCGTCGGCCTGGCCGCCGCCGCCCGCCTCGTCGAGCGCGGCATCGAACCCCTCGTCCTGGAAGCCGGACCGGCCGCGGGCAGCGCCGTACGCGACTGGTCGCACGTCCGGCTGTTCTCGACCTGGGGCGAGGTCGTCGACCCGGCCGCCGAGAAGCTGCTGGCCCCGACCGGCTGGGTCCGTCCCGACGCCGCCGTCTACCCCACCGGCGGTGACTGGGCCGAGCAGTACCTCCAGCCGCTCGCCGACGTCCTGGGCGACCAGGTCCGCTACGGCACCACGGTCACCGGCGTCGCACGCGCGGGCCGGGACCGCATCGTCGACTCCGGCCGCGAGGAGCAGCCCTTCACCGTCCACGTCCAGCTCGCCGACGGCAGCGAGGAGCGGATCACCGCCCGCGCCGTCATCGACGCCTCCGGCACCTGGTCGACGCCCAGCCCGATGGGCGCCGACGGCCTGCCCGCCCTCGGCGAGAAGACCGCCGCCGACCGCATCTCCTACCGTGTCCCCGACCTGGGCGACCCGGCCGTACGCGCCCGGTACGCGGGCAAGCGCACCGCCGTGATCGGCTCCGGTGCCTCCGCCTTCACCGCCCTCGCGCTGCTCGCCGAGCTGGCCAAGGAGGAGGACGGGACCCATGCGGTGTGGATCCTGCGACGTGGCATCGGCGCGAACACCTACGGCGGCGGCGAGGCCGACGAGCTTCCCGCCCGAGGCGCGCTGGGCCTGCGCGCCAAGGCCGCCGTCGAGGCCGGCCACGCGAGCGCGGCCACGGGATTCCGTACACAGGCTGTGGAACGTGACGGTGACCGGCTCGTCCTGGTCGCGGAGGACGGCCGCCGCCTGAACCCGGTCGACGAGGTCATCGTCCTGACCGGCCTGCGCCCCGACCTGTCGTTCCTCTCCGAACTCCGCCTCGGTCTCGACGAGCGCCTCCAGGCCCCGGCCGCCCTCGCCCCCCTGATCGACCCCAACGTCCACTCCTGCGGCACGGTCTACCCGCACGGCGTGAACGAGCTTTCCCACCCGGAGCAGGGCGTCTACCTGGTCGGTATGAAGTCCTACGGCCGGGCCCCGACGTTCCTCGCGATGACCGGCTACGAGCAGGTCCGCTCCGTCGCCGCCGCGATCGCCGGCGACCGCGAGGCCGCCGAGCGCGTCGAACTCACCCTTCCGGAGACGGGTGTGTGCGGCGGCGCGGGCCTCTTCGACGAGCCGGACAACGCCGAACAGTCCGGCGGCGGATGCTGCGCCGCCCCCTCCACCCTCCAGATCGGCATCGGCGCCCCGGCCACCACCTCCGGCGGCTGCTGAACACCCCATCCATGCAAGGAGGTTCGCCATGACATCCCGCGTACAGCTCGCCCTCCGCGTCCCCGACCTCGCCGCATCCGTGGCCTTCTACTCGAAGCTCTTCGGGACCGAGCCCGCCAAACTCCGTGACGGCTACGCCAACTTCGCCATCGCCGAGCCGCCGCTGAAGCTCGTCCTGATCGAGGGCATGGCGGGTGAGGCGACCCGCATGGACCACCTCGGCGTCGAGGTCGGGACGACCGAGGCCGTCCATGCCGCCACCACCCGACTGGGCGAGGCCGGCCTGGCCACCGACGTGGAGAACGACACCACCTGTTGCTACGCCCTTCAGGACAAGGTCTGGGTCCAGGGCCCCGGCCAGGAACCCTGGGAGGTGTACGTAGTCAAGGCCGACGCCGACTCCCTGGCCAAGCAGCAGGGCAGCACCTGCTGCACCGGCCGGGCCGAAAACGGGGCCGAGTCCGACACCGGCGCGAAGGAACCGGTCGCTGCGGGCGGCTGCTGCTGATGCCGATGAGCGACCTTGACACCAGCGAGGCGTGATAGGGGCGGGGGACCGGTTCGGTAGTGCAGCGGGGAGCCGACGATCGCGCCGAGGATGACCATCAGCCAGTTCACGACTGTCCCCGTCTCCGGCTGCGTGCGGAAGCGCAGCGAGGCGGGTGAGCGCGGAGGGCGGGCGCAGATCGCTGTGATGGCGGTCAGCGGGGTCGCGACCGCGTACAGCAGGCAGCCGGGGCGGCCGTGGTCGAGGAAGCGCTGGGTGCCGGGGGCGGTGGTGGAGAAGGCCGCGTATCCGCCAGGACACCGGCGCCCGGAAGCGGTCTCACCAGGGGACGAACCGTGAGGTCAGCACTGGCGCCGCGCCACGGGACCACGCCCGTACGTCATGACTCCGTAAGGCATGCGAGGGTGCGTCGGACCGGGACAAACCGGGAGTCGTGCGAGACGCTGCCCCTCATGTCGACATCACCGTCCAGCGACACTCTGTACCGCTTCGACGACCTGACCGCCCTCTACGTCAACTGCACGCTGAAGCCGTCTCCGCAGATCAGTCACACCCAGGGTTTGATCGACAAGAGCGCGGCGATCATGATGTCGTGCGGCGTCACCACATCAGAGATCCGCGCCGTCGACCACGACATCGCGCCCGGCGTCTACCCGGACATGACCGAGCACGGCTTCGCCACGGACGAGTGGCCCGCGCTGTACGAGCAGGTCATGGTCGCGGACATCCTGGTCATCGCCGGCCCGATCTGGCTGGGCGACAACAGCTCGGTGACGAAGAAGGTGATCGAGCGTCTCTACGCCTGCTCCTCGCTGCTCAACTCCCAGGGCCAGTACGCCTACTACGGCCGGGTCGGCGGCTGTCTGATCACCGGGAACGAGGACGGCGTGAAGCACTGCGCGATGAATGTGCTCTACAGCCTGCAGCACCTCGGCTACACCATCCCGCCCCAGGCGGACGCCGGCTGGATCGGCGTGGCCGGCCCGGGGCCGTCGTACCTCGACCCGGGCTCAGGCGGCCCTGAGAACGACTTCACCAACCGCAACACCGCCTTCATGACGTGGAACCTCATGCACGTCGCGGCCCTACTCAAGCGCTCCGGAGGCATCCCCGCCTACGGCAACCAGCGCTCGCAGTGGGACGCCGGGTGCCGCCCAGGCGCGGACAACCCCGAGCACCGCTGACCGATCCCGGACCGGAGGTCTTCGGCAGGCGTGAGGGCTTCGCCATCCCCCGCGCGCCCCGGACAGCCCTCGCGCCACCGCCGCGCCGATGCCGGAAGAGGCTCCGGTCGCCAGGGCCACGCCCGGGAGGGAGCCGTCCGCCCGGCAGTATCGACGGACGCTCTATAAGCGCCGGACGGGTACTTGACGACGTGCCAGGAGTCCACGGTTTCCCTATGGCGCGCCGAAAGCCATCCCCGCTCTGGTCCACGTCGTCACCGGTTACCGCACCGGCCGCGACGGACGCCTCGCCCTCACCAATGACATCGGCATCGCCACGCCTCCCTCAGCCAAGTCCCAGGGGGTCATCGATCTGGCGGTGACCGAGGACGAGAGGTTCCTGTACGTGCAGAACGCGGCCTCCGGCACAGTTGACGGCTTCCGTATCGGCCGGAACGGCTCGCTCACCAAGGTCACCACCGCCACCGGGCTGCCCGCCTTCGCCGAGTCCGGCATGGAGGGCATCGCCGCGGTGTAGGGGAAAGCAGCCACCGCGGTGGGTGGCGCCCCCGGGACGACTCCGGGGGCGCCACCGGCCGACCGGACCGCGCGGTGGTCGACGGCCGGGCCGCCCCGCCGTCGCCGGCGCGCGGTGGCTTTCGCCTCGGGCGACGCACCTCTGGCGGTACCCGATCGAGGCGTCGAGACGTACGAACGGGATGGTGCGTCCGGCCTTGAGGAATGCGGCCTCGCTTCCGTCGGAGGGCAGCCCCATGAACGCGCACAGGCGGCGAACCGTCCGCGGATGCCGCCGGGAGCAATCCGCCATGATCTCCGCCCCGGCCTCCGGTGGGAGGAAGTGCGCGGTGACGGCGTGGTGGCGGTTGCCGAACTGGATGACCGTGTGCGGCCGTCGGCGGAGGTTCCGGTACCAGTCCGATGTGGGGCCGAACCCGGCCGCGATGGTCCAGCTGCCGTGTGGGGTTGGGCGTGCCGGCCGATGCAGGGCCGCCGCCCTACCGGGTGGGGTTCGCGCCGGGCGAGCAGTCACTGCTGTACACCGACGGTGTCACCGAGGCGCGGGACGAGGACGGGCACTTCTGTCCGCTCGCCGAACGGGCCGCTCTGCTCAAGGATTCCGACGCGCACGCGGCGCTCGACGCGCTGCGCCGCGATGTGCGAGGCCACGCCGAGGGACCGCCCCACGACGCCGCCGCGATGCTGCTGCTCCGCTGTCGCGGAAACGAGAGCGGCCGGTGAAGGCGGGCACTGTGGTGAACCATGGAGGGGTCATGAGAGTGGAAAATCTGTTCCTATGGGTTGAGGGGGCGGTGCTCGTGGCGCTGTAGAAAGGTGGCATGGTGCAACGTGAGGCCCCGGCCGGGGGCATGGACGATGTCGACGTGGTGACCCGTGCGGTGCTCACCGCGTCGAGACTCTTGGTCGCCGTCTCCGCCCGGTCGCTGGCCGAGGTGGAGGAGCGGGTGACGCTGCCTCAGTTCCGCATGCTCGTGGTGCTGTCCACGCACGGGGCCACCAAGCTGGTCACCCTCGCCGATGTCCTGCAGGTCGCGCCGTCCACCGCCATGCGCATGGTCGACCGGCTCATCGCGGCCGGGCTCGCCGACCGGCAGACCAATCCCGGCAACCGCCGCGAGACCGTGCTCCAGCTCACGGAGGAGGGCCGACGCACCGTCGAGGACGTCACCGGCCGCCGCAGGACGGAGATCGCCGGGATCGTCGAGCGCCTGTCGCCGGATCAGCGGGCGGCTCTCGTGGACGCCCTCACCGCCTTCAATGAGGCGGGCGGCGAACCGCTTGCCCCGGCGGCGGGGGACGACACGGAGCCGTACCCCCTGGGCTGGGTGGACTCCGTGGTGCCCAGGGGTGCCTGAGCGCGCCCACGGTTCGGCCCCGGGCTCAACGGCCTGTTCCGGGGTCCTCCTTTGTGTGGGGGCCGGCGGAGTGCGTCGGTCTGACGCCGTGGTGGCTGCTCGCTGAGGGGATCCTCGTCGGTGTCCTGGCGGCGGCCGCCATCATCGGAGTCGGGACCGCCGGGGTCTGGGCCGGGCATCCCGCGCTGGCGGCCGGAGAGGGCGGACTGGTGATCGCCACCGCGCTCGCCGTCTACCTTCTGATCACCGGCGCGGGTCGCGCGCTCGTCGGCATCGCCGCCACGCTCGCACTGTGCCTGGCGCCGCTCACGCCCCAGGCGGCCGGCTGGCTGGTGCTGGCTCAGCGGGGTGAGGTGCGGCCGGTGGTGGTGACCCTGGTCGAGGGCGGGCCCGGAACCGGTATCGAGGACGGACGGTACCTGTGCCGTTCGGTCGTCAGGCGCGGGGCCGAGCCGACCCGGCACGGTGTGTTCCGGTGTCACTCCTCGCCGGTGGAGGCCGACGCCGAAGGGCTGGGGGGAGCGGTCGGTGCGGCGGTGTTGACGTCCAGGTCCGGACGCGGGGTCAGGACGACCATGGGGGCGCCCGGCTGGGGCACGGGCGGGGTGGCCTGGTCCTTGGGCAGTTTCGGGGGGTTGGTCTGTTGGTAGTTGACGTTCTCGTGGTTGACCAGGCCGGTCTTCTCCAGCACGGTGATGTGGTCGAGGACGGTGTCGTTGGCGAGGTCGGCCAGCTGGCGCACCAGGGTGTTGCGGGTGCTGGCGCGGATCTTGGCGATGGCCGGGAAGATCTGGCCGTGCGTGACGCGCATGATCTGCACGGCGGTGGAGTCGAACTCCTTGCCCTGGGCCGCGTCCACGGTGGCCACGAACTGCTGCTGCTGGGGACTCGCCTGGTTGTTGAGCGTGATGCCCAGTTCCGGGGCGATCCTGCGGCACATCTCGTCGAGGCCGGCGTGCCCGACGACCAGATGCTCGCCGGCCTCCTTCATCTCCGGTGTCGTACCGCGTTCCATGGCCATCTCTCCCAGCGGGTACTCCCACAGCCCCGCCGAACGCACCTTGATCACGAAGTCCCGGTCGGCCTCCGTCACCGGACCGAACGGCGTGTTGGCGATGATGCGCTCGGTCGAGGTGGCCGTCTTCTCGACCCCCAGGATGGCGGGGTAGGCGAGCGCGACGACGGTCATCAGCAGGCCGCCGCTCATGAAGATGGCTCCTGCGGTACGAGGGATGCGCATGGTTCCTCCTGGCGTGCGTGCTCTGGCCCGGGTCGGGGCGCGAGCGCGGGCATCCGCCGGGGAGCGGATTCGGTTGCCAGGAGGTACGGACGTGGGCCACGGATGAATCATTGCGCTGAGCAAAAATTGCATGGGGGTGATGTGATGTGCATCACATGTGGATGAAGATTGAGCAGTCACGGGGGTCTGGCCGTCCGCACGCTCGCAAGGACTCCGAGCGATCAGGAGCGAGGGGCTCCCACGCCTGTTCCGCCCGGCGTTCCGGAAGGTAAAGGGCGCCCCCTTCCGTCGCTCGATCTTCGGCCGCAAGCAGCGCAAGGCGAGGACCAAGGTCGGCATGCCGGAGAACTTCCGCTTCCACGACCTACGCCACACCGGCAACACCCTGGCTGCCGACACGGGTGCCAAGCTGAAGGACCTCATGGTCCGCGCCGGCCAGTCCTCGGAGCGCGCCCAGCTGATCCACCAGCACTCGACGGCGAAGCACCAGCGGAAGCTGGCGCAGAGCATCGACGTGGAGGTGCGGCAGCAGCTACGCAAGACGGATGCAGTACTACCTCGACGGACCACGCAGGCGTGACAGGGGGACTTGGCCCACGGTTCCTCAGTCGGGCGGCATGGCCCGTGGGAAAGGAGGCTGGACCAGCCCGCCAAGTTGGTGCAGTGCACTGCTTCGTCCGCTCGGCGAGAGGCGGTCTGGGGGTGAGCCGCGCTCATCCGCGGGCACGACACATGCCCCTAGACGGAACGCCGACTCCACATCGATGAACCGCCTGTAGCCAACAGCAGTCACCCATCACGTTCGTTTCGGCCTCCGGGTCACCAGCCTGTCAGCAACAGATGGTTGAGAAGGAGGGCAAGGACCGCCTGCAAGGTCAGCCAGGCGCGTGGTCGGTCCAGGAACGCGCCGGCGGAGAGCAGCCAGAGCGCGAACGGCAGCCAGATCCGTTCCGTTTCCGCCTTGCTCATCCCGGACAGGTCGGCGGCGAGCAGCATCGTCAGGGCTGCGCAGAGCAGGAGTCCCAGTCTGCGCTCGGCGACGGGCGTCGCGTGCCATCGGGCGAGGCGGGCGCCCGCCCTGCGCAGCCCCGCCACCGTGGCCGGTCCCACGACGAGGACCGTGCAGGCGAGGTTGGCGAACAGCCAGTAGCCGTACGGGCGGAAGCCGCCGGCGCCCTGGTAGTAGCGCTCGACGAGCAGGTGATACGCCTCCCACCAGTTGAAGCCTGCCACGGTGAAGGCCACCGGGACGACGAGGAGGCCGACGACCGCGTAGAGGAGGACCGGTAGCCGTCGGGAGCCGAGCAGCAGGACGGTGGTGGCCATCGCGGCGAAGAGGGTGAGGCCGTACGACAGGTAGACGGTGAGGCCGAAGAGGAGTCCGGCGGCGAGCGCGGTGGCCGCCGGGCGGTGTCCCGTCACCGCAAGAGTGAGGAAGGCCGTGGCCCAGGCGGCGACCGCCGCGAAGTACCCGTCCGCCGATGTCCCCATCCAGACCGCCGCAGGGGCGAGGACCAGGAAAGGGGCCGCGCGGCGGGCCAGGGCCTCGCTCGCCAGCGTCCGTATGGTGACGAGGACGGCGACCGCGGCGCTCGCCCCGACCGCGATGACGAAGACACCCGCCCACCCCCCGCCTCCCAGACCGATCCGGTCGAGGAGGACGAAGGTGAGGGTGGCGCCCGGCGGGTGGCCGGCGATGTGCGGGGGCCAGTGGTCGGGGGAGCCGAGCAGGATGTGGTCGGTGAAGTTCCGCAGGGCGGCGGGGATGTCGTCGAAGCGGTCGATGACCTGGAGGTACTCGTACCTGGTGGTCAGCCGGCGGGCGATGCCGCGGTGCCAGCCGTCGACCAGGGCGAGGGAGAAGGTCCATGCCAGGGCGGTGGCCCACGCGCTCCAGAGCAGTGACCGCCAGGGCAGTCTGGCGGCCAGTGGGGGACCGTATGCCACGACGGCGGCGGCGACGATGATCGCGGCGGGGGTGCCGGGGCCGACGTGGGGCAGCCAGTTGGCGTACAGGGGTGGCCAGCCGACGTGCAGAACGTCGTCGGCGCGCTTGATGGCGACACCGACCAACGCGGTCACCACCACGAGCAGTGCGGCGGCCGAGACGGCGTAGAGGTCGCGGCGGAGATCGCGGCGCGGATCGCGGCGAAGATCACGGTTCACGCTCGGAGACGTTAGGCCGGGCGGTGGCCCGTGGACTCCCGACAGGCGCGGACGTCAGCCTTTCGTCATGAGTCGCGCACCCTCCGACCGGGTGCTCCGGGCCTAGCGTCGGGGCATGGCACGGTCTCCCTCCTCTCCCGCCTTCTGGCGCAGCCCGCTGCGCGGCCCCTGGTTCACCTCCGTCCTCGGCGTCGTGCTGCTCGCCGGTGTCACGGTGCTGTTCGTGACGGGCCTGCTGTCGTACGCCGCCTACAACCCGAACCTGTCACCGGTGAACGACAAGACCGGGGACAAGGGGATCCTCGGCTTCTACCTCTTCGCCTGGCCGACGAATCCGCACTGGCTGTACCGGCTCACCCAGGGCGTTCACGTCACGCTCGGGATCGCCCTGGTCCCCGTGGTGCTCGCCAAGCTGTGGTCGGTGGTGCCGAGGTTGTTCCAGCTGCCCCCGGCGCGCTCGCTCACCCACGCCCTGGAGCGGATCTCGCTGCTCCTGCTGGTCGGCGGGGTGCTGTTCGAGTTCGTGACGGGTCTGCTGAACATCCAGCTCGACTACGTGTTCCCCGGCTCCTTCTACCCGCTCCACTTCTACGGGGCATGGGTGTTCTTCGCGGCGTTCGGGGTCCATGTGGTGCTGAGGGCGCCGACGGCCCTCCGCAACCTGCGCCGGATGCGGGGGAGCGGAGAGGGACGGGCCGTGGACGCGGAAGCAGGCTCGCGGCCGGCACCCGGGGGAGCCGTTCCGCCGCCGGTGTCCGCTGAGGAACCCTCGCTCGTTGCGCCCGACCCCGCCGAGCCCACCGTGTCGCGGCGCGGTGCCGTGTGGTTGGTCGGGGGCGGCTCGCTGTTGCTCCTCGCCACGAGCGCGGGGCAGAACTTCGACGGGCCGTTGCGGCGTACGGCCCTGCTCGCTCCGCACGGTGGTGCCGAGCCGGGCAGCGGACCCGGCGGCTTCCAGATCAACAAGACGGCCGCGTCCCGGGGGATCGACCCGGCCGAGACGAGCGAGGACGCGTGGCGGCTGACCGTCACCGGGCCGTCGGGGGCCGTTCGGCTGAGCCGGGCCCAACTGCTGGAACTGCCGCTGCACAGCGCGGCGCTGCCGATCGCCTGCGTCGAGGGCTGGTCCACCTCCGACCAGTGGTGGCGGGGCGTGCGGCTGCGTGACCTCGCCGCGCTCGTCGGGTACGAGCCGGGGGCGGCGCCCGACGTCCTGGTGGAATCCCTGCAGCGGCGCGGCGCCTTCCGCCGGGCCGCGCTGCGCGACAACCAGGTACGCGACGCGCGTTCCCTGCTTGCCCTGGACGTCAACGGCGAGCCCCTGACCCCCGACCACGGCCACCCGGCGCGGATCATCGTGCCCGCCGCGCCCGGAGTCCTCAACACCAAGTGGGTGGCCCGGATGACGTTCGGAGACCTGTGATGAGAGCGCGTGGGGCGAAGAGGCTTCGCGCCCTGGTCGGTAGTCCGTTCCAACTGCTGCTCCTGGCCTGCTCGTTCGCGCTGGCCGGGTACGCGGGTGTGCGGCTGCTCTCCGACGACTGGTTCGCGGTCGCGCTGTGGTTCGTGGGCGCGGCGGTGGTGCACGACCTCGTGCTGTTGCCGCTGTACGCGACCGCCGACCGCGTGCTCGTCCGGGCGTCGGGCGAGGTCGGCCACCGGGAACTGGTGGCGTACGTCCGCGTGCCCGCTGTCCTGTCCGGGCTGCTGCTGTTGGTGTGGTTCCCGCTGATCAGCGGCCGGGTGGCGGACCGTTACGAGTCCGCCACCGGCCTGTCCGCGCACGGCTTCGCCGCCCGCTGGTGGCTGATCACAGCCGTGCTGTTCGGCGGTTCGGCGCTGCTGCTCGCCCTGCGGGTGCGGCGGCGGGCGCGGCTGCGCAGGGCGACGAAGGAGCGCCCGCCCGCCGTCCACTGATCGACCGCGCGCCAGCCGAGCCGACGGGCGTGCCGCAACAGCGCCGGAGTACCGAGCCGGGCCCAGGGGAACACGCCCTCGTCCGCGCCTGCGGCCTCGGCGCCGCTCACGAGGCGGACCTCGACACGCTCGTCCACGTCCACAGGGACCGTCTCGGCGATCAGGAGGCCGCCGGGACACAGCAGTTCGTTCACGCGGGACAGGAGGGAGTGGGGGTCGCCGCCGATGCCGAGGTTGCCGTCGAGGAGCAGGACACTGTTCCAGCGGCCCTCTCCGGGCAGCGGTTCGAACACGGAGCGCCGCAGCGCCTGGCCGCCGAGCCGCAGGGTGTGGGCGACGGCGGCCCGGCTGACGTCGATGCCGAGCACCGGCCGCCCCCGGGCGGCGAGTTCCGCGACCAGCCGCCCCGGCCCGCACCCCACGTCGAGGACGGCGCCCTCGCACCTCCCCAGGGCCTCCAGATCGACGGCGTCGGCACGGGCACACCAGCGCTCCACCTCCAGCGGCAGCAACCAGCCGTCGCCGCGGCGCAGATAGAGCGGCCCGCGGCCGGTGCGCAGGGCGTCGGCGTACGGATCACCGGACCAGGTTCGCCGCACGGGACTGCGCCGCGTGTCGCTCGTCGGCCGGTCCTCTGCCACAGGCCCGTTCATCGGCCGGCTTCCTGTACTGGACCGTCCATCGGCAGGCCCCTCTCCCCGTGCGCACCTCACCGGCGCGGTCCTCTCTCCCGTGCCGCTCATCGGCCACTGACCGCTCGCAGCCGGGCCAGTTCCGCCGCGAACCGGGTGCGGGGCGCGAGCGCGGCTACGGCCTCGGCGTCGGCGGCGGTGTCGACGTCCCTCAGACGCGGCAGGTCGCGGACCCGCAGCCCGGCGGCCACCAGCCGGGCGCGCTGGACGGCTCCGGTGACGGGCCTCGACATGGGCACCCCGCGCAGCAGCGCCGGGTTCGGCTCGGCGAGTCCCAGGGCCCAGAACCCGCCGTCCTCGGCCGGACCGAAGCACGCGTCGCACCCGGTGAGGTCCACGGTCAGTAGCTCGGGGGTCACCTGTGGGGTGTCCATGCCGATGAGCAGGGCCGGTCCGTCGCATCCGGCGAAGGCGGCGGCCAGCCGTTCGTCGAGTCCGCCCGCGCACTGCGGTACGACGTCGAAGCCAGGCGGCAGCCAGGGACCGGGCCGGCCGTCCAGCACCAGGACGCGCCGAAGGGCGGGCGTCGCGGCCACGGTCCGCAGGGTGTCGGCGAGGGCCGCTTCGGCGAGCGCCGCTGCCCCTGCCGGGGTGAAGGGCGGGGTGAGCCGGGTTTTCACCCGGCCCGGCCGCGGCTCCTTGGCGATGACGAGCAGCGTGGTCATCGACGTACCCCTCCCGCCGTGTCGTCCTGCCGTACGGCTGGTTCGTGCAGGACGCGGCTCATGTCCCGCACCGCCTGCCAGGTGCCCCGCCAGGTGCCGGTGACCTTGGAGGCGCCGGTGCGCGGCCGGTACGGCACGTCGTGCTCGGTGACGCGCCAGCCCGCGTCGGCCGCGCGCACCACCATCTGCAACGGATATCCGCTGCGGCGGTCGGTCAGCCCGAGGGCGAGCAGCGGTTCACGGCGGGCGGCGCGCAGCGGGCCGAGGTCGTGCAGGCGCAGGCCGGTGCGGCGGCGCAGCATGCGGGCGAGCGCGAGATTGCCGGCCCTGGCGTGCGCGGGCCATGCGCCCCACCCCTGTGGGCGACGCCTGCCGAGCACCAGATCGCTGCGCCCGTCCGCCACTTCGCCGACGAAGGGGACGAGGAGCGAGGGATCGAGTGAGGCGTCGCAGTCGCAGAAGCACACGAAGTCGGCCGTGGCGGCGGTCAGTCCCGCGTGGCAGGCGGCGCCGAAGCCGCGGCGCGTTTCGTGGACCACGGTCGCGCCCAGTGCGCGGGCGATGTCGGGCGAGCCGTCGGTGGAGCCGTTGTCCACGACCAGGGCGCGCCAGCCGGCCGGGATACGGGCGAGTACCCAGGGCAGGGCGTCGGCCTCGTTCAGGCAGGGGAGCACGACGTCGACGGAGGGGCGGGGACGCACCGCATCGACGTCCGATGGTGGAGGAGAGGTCGTCACGGCTTTCACCCTACGAGGATGAAGTTCGCAAATCGGTCAGAGTGTCCTTACGGAACGCGGACGTCAGGAGCTGGGGTGTCCGCCGAGCGGCACGGGGGCCGGGCTGGGTGCGACGCTGGGCCGCATGGAACAGCAGCCACACGAGCCGGGGCGACGGACGGCGGCGCGCGTCCTGGTGGTCGACGACGACCCCACGGTCGCCGAGGTCGTCGCCGGATACCTCGACCGCGCCGGACACGCCGTCGACCGCGCGGGGGACGGACCGACCGCACTGGCCCGCGCCGCCGAGCACTGGCCGGACCTGGTCGTGCTGGACCTGATGCTGCCCGGCATGGACGGCCTGGAGGTGTGCCGCCGCCTGCGGGCACAGGCTCCGGTCCCGGTCGTCATGCTCACCGCGCGCGGTGACGAGGACGACCGCATCCTGGGCCTGGAGGTGGGCGCCGACGACTACGTGACCAAGCCCTTCAGCCCCCGCGAACTGGTCCTGCGCGTCGAGTCCGTACTACGCCGAGCCCGGCCCGCGTCCGGAGCGGCCCGTCTTGGCCCGCTGTGCTCGGCGGGCCTGACCGTGGACCCGGCCGCTCGTCGCGCCACCAAGGACGGCGTCGAACTCGCCCTGACCCTGCGAGAGTTCGACCTGCTCGCCTTCTTCCTGCGCAACCCCGGCCGTGCCCACAGCCGTGAGGACCTGATGCGTGAGGTGTGGGGCTGGGACTTCGGTGACCTGTCCACGGTCACCGTCCACGTCCGCCGACTGCGCGGCAAGGTCGAGGACGACCCGGCGAACCCGCGGCTTGTCCAGACGGTCTGGGGAGTCGGCTACCGCTTCGACACCGCGGCCACCTCGACCGACGGTGCTCCCGCCGGACTACCAGCAGCCGGCACCCCTACCCGAACCCCGGTCGTCGCGGACGAACCGCCCGCCCACCACCGGAACGGGGAGGCGTGAACATGCGTGACACCCTGCTCATCGCCCTGTTCGCGTTCCTCGGCGCCGTCGCGGCCGGACTGCTGGGCGCGGTCGCACTGTGGCTGCTGCGACGCCGCTCGCTCATCGCGTCACTCACCGTGGTGGCCGCCGTCGCGGTGACCGCGATGCTCGCCGGCACCCTGGCGGTGGCGTGGGCGATGTTCCTCTCCTCGCATGACCTGTGGGTCGTCACCACGGTCGTGGCGATGGCGGCGGTCGTTTCGCTGGCCACCGCGCTGCTGCTCGGCCGCTGGGTCGTCGCCCGCAGCCGCGCCCTGCAGCTCGCCGCCCGCTCCTTCGGCGACGGCGGCTCGTTCACCGCGCCCGTCGGCCCTGCCACCGCGGAACTCGCCTTGCTGAGCGCTGAGTTGGCGGCGACGAGCGCGAAGCTCACCGAGTCCCGACAGCGGGAGCGCGCCTTGGAATCCTCGCGGCGCGAACTCGTCGCCTGGATCTCCCACGACCTGCGCACCCCGCTCGCCGGACTGCGCGCGATGGCCGAGGCCCTGGAGGACGGCGTCGCCGCCGACCCCGCCCGCTACCTCACCCAGATCCGCACCGAGGTCGAGCGCCTCAACGGCATGGTCGGCGATCTCTTCGAGCTCTCCCGCATCCACGCCGGAGCCCTCGCCCTCACCCCGGCCCGGGTGTCCGTCTACGACCTGGTCGGCGACGCCCTCGCCGGTGTGTACCCCCTGGCTCACGAACACGGGGTGCGGCTCGTCGGCGACCGCGTCGAGCCCCTGCCCGTGGAGGTGGACGGCAGGGAGATGAGCCGGGTGCTCGGCAACCTCCTGGTCAACGCGATCCGCCGGACCCCCGCCGACGGCACCGTCATGGTGGCCGCCGAACGTTCCCCCGAGGGCGTGTTGCTCTCCGTCTCGGACGGCTGCGGAGGCATCCCCGAGGAGGACCTGCCCCGCGTCTTCGACACCGGCTGGCGCGGAACCCACGCCCGTACGCCCCCCGCGGGCGCCGGGCTCGGCCTCGCCATCGTCCGAGGCATCGTCGAGGCCCACCAGGGTCGCACCACGGTCCGCAACATCCCCGGCGGCTGCCGGTTCGAGGTGGTGCTGCCCGCGGCCGCTTCCTGAACACGGGCAGCACCACCGGTACTTGGGGCTACGTGACTTGGTGCCCTGTGGGCTGACGCGGTTCGCGCCGGCCTACGAGCCCCGCATCCCGGCACGCGCGAACTCCCGCATGCCCTCCGTGAACCCGACCTCCGGCTTCCACCCCAGCTCCGAGCGCAGCCGCGACGAGTCCGCCGTGATGTGCCGTACGTCCCCGAGCCGGTACTCCCCGGTCACTACGGGCTCCGGACCGCCGTACGCGTCGGCCAGCGCCGCCGCCATCTCCCCGACCGTGTGCGGCTCACCGCTGCCGGTGTTGTACGCCGTGAGCGTCCCGGCCCGCACATCGGCCTCCAGAGCCATGACGTTGGCACCGGCCACGTCCCGTACGTGGACGAAGTCCCGCCGCTGCCGACCGTCCTCGAACACCCGGGGCGCCCGGCCGTGCGCCAGCGCCGAGCGGAAGAAGGAGGCCACCCCGGCATAGGGGGTGTCGCGGGGCATCCGGGGCCCGTAGACGTTGTGGTAGCGCAACGACACCGCCGACCCGCCCGTCGTCCGCGCCCACGCAGCCGCCAGATGCTCCTGGGCGAGCTTGGTCGTGGCGTACACATTGCGCGGGTCGACCGGCGCGTCCTCCCCCACCAGCCCCGGCGCCAACGCGTCCCCGCACACCGGACACTGCGGCTCGAAGCGGGACGCGGCGAGATCGTCGTGCGCGCGGGGCCCGGGCCGCACCACGCCGTGCCGCCGGCACTCGTACCGACCCTCCCCATACACGACCATCGACCCCGCCAGAACCAGCCGCCGCACCCCCGCATCCGCCATGGCGGCCAACAGCACCGCCGTACCCAGGTCGTTGCGGGAGACGTACTCCGGCGCGTCGGCGAAGCCGGTACCCAGACCCACCATCGCCGCCTGATGGCACACGGCGTCCACCCCGTCCAACGCCCGGTCGACCGCCTGCCGGTCCCGTACGTCAGAGCCCGCGTCCACGGCCACGTCGAACACGACGGGCTCGTGCCCGCCCTCCGTCAGCACATCCACGACATGGGACCCGATGAATCCGGCACCGCCGGTGACCAGTACACGCATACGGCCACGCTAGGGCGCACCGGCCGGACCTCCCGCGCCCACGCCCGCCACGTCACGCTTCCGTAAGAGTGTGCGAGGCCGAGCCGGACGTAAGGATTTCGTCATCGGCCGTCCCCACCCGAAGGGTCGTCCCTCGCGTTGAATGGACGGGGGCGACACAGGCTCACGGAACGGGAAGAGGGACGACATGGGGCGTGGGCGGTTGGGGCCTTTGGCCGTAGGGGTGTTGGTGGCTGTGGTCGCGGGGGTGGGCGTGGGCCTGTACTGGTTCCAGCCGTGGAAGCTCTGGCAGGACGAGACGGTGACGGAGTCCCTGCCCGCCGTCGCGGAGCCCACCGGAACCCCGGCTGCGACCCCTGACACGGCGTCGTCACCCTCCCCGTCTGCACCGGTCTCCGGACCCGTGACGCTGGCGAGTGGCGATCTGATCAGCCACGAGCACACGACCTCGGGCAGCGTGAAGCTCGTTCGGCTGGCCGACGGCGCGCATGTGGTCCGGCTGGAGAACCTCGACACCAGCAACGGCCCCGATCTGCGCGTGTGGCTGACCGACGCACCGGTGAAGGAGGGGCAGGCCGGCTGGCACGTCTTCGACGATGGCGCACACGTCAGCCTCGGCAAGCTCAAGGGCAACAAGGGCAGCCAGAATTACGCCGTGCCCGAGAACGTCGACCTGTCCCGCTACAGCAGTGTCAGCATCTGGTGCGACCGCTTCGACGTCTCCTTCGGCGCCGCCGAACTGGCCGACGCCTGACGGTTCCCACTCATCGCACAACGCCTGGCACGGGAGTGCCATGGGAGAAACCGGGTGAGACCGGTCGGTCAGCGGCGGGTCAGCACTGCCACCTCCCAGCCGAAGCCCACCACCAGCCGGCCATCCGGTGTGACCGCCACCGCGCCTACCTGCGAGGGGAACACCAACTCCGGTCCGACCAGCCGGCCGGCCGCCAGGTCCCAGACCCGCACCGTTTTGTCGGAGCTGCCGGTGACGGCGACAGGGAGGCCGTCCACCACGCCCGTCGCCACCGCCCACACCGACTCGGTGTGGGCGGTGAGCGGCTTGCCGATGGGTCGGCCCGTGGCCAGGTCCCACACGCGCACCGTCGTGTCCAGGCTGCCGGTGACGGCGACGGGACGTCCGTCCACCACCCCTGTCGCCACCACGCGAGCCGGCTCAGTGTGACCGGTGAACGGCTCACCGACCGGACTGCCCGTGGCCAGGTCCCACACCTGTACCGGCTTCTCCCCGTCGGCGACGGCCACGACCGGGTGGCCGTCCACCACGCCCGTCGCTACCGTCCATGCCGCCTCGATGTGACCTGCGAGGGACTCGTCGACAGGCTGGTCGGCGGGGGCATAGCCGACGGTGACGACGGGCCGGCCCTCCACCACCACCGTCCTGGCCACCCCGCGTGTCCCGCTGGTGTGGTCGGCAAGGGGTTCGCCGACCTGCCGTCCGTCAGCCAGATCCCACACGCGCACCGTCTCGTCCCAGCCAGTGGTGACGGCGACGTCCCGGCCTTCCATCGCCCCCAACGACACTGATTCCACGGTGTCCGTGTGGCCGGGGAAGGTGTCCCGGTAGGTAAGGACTATCTCGCTGCTGGTCGCCCACTCCACCGTCCACAGCGCGTCGGGTTCCCCCTCCACCGCTACGGAGCTGATCCGCGCCGCCAGCTCCCGTTCTCCGAACCGAGCGGCATCCAGCGCGAGCAACTGCCGCCGCACACCCGGCGTCACGGCCCGGTACGGATATTCCGACGTCCGGTACATTGCCCGCAGCCGCCGCACCGTGGGGCTCGATGCGGGGTTCGCCTCCAAAACGCCCAGAACCTCACCCGGATCGGCGTTCACCAGGAATCCCGGGTCCACCCCGACTTCGTCACCACTCAGATCATCAGACATGCCCACATCCAAGCAGTGCGGTTACAACACGGGCACCGCCCTCCGGTGACCACTGGTTCGTCAGCGGCGGACGGCCACCATCCGAGCGCGTGCCATGCCTGCCCCACCCGAGCACGCCTCGCCAACTCAGCGCTCACCCGCAGCTGGTGTCGTCTGCCAAGACCCGGCAGGTGCGCAGGATGGCGGGCAGGTTGGCGGTGGTCACCGTGCCGGCCGCCAGGGCGGCCAGCATCTTCTCGGAGGAAGTTGGCGATGGCGTCGACGGCAACGAAGCAGAAGTCGACGGGTCGGCCGATCCCAATCGACTGCTGACGGTCGCGGATGTGGCTGGATACTTGGGTCTAGCTGGGTAGACGCTCCGACGGCCCGCCTACGGGTACCGGGCCGTCGTGGTCGTCGTTCGAGATCGATGGGCGCCACCGCTGTCAGGGGCCACCATTACTAGTAGATCGTCGCGGCTTAATTTCGCTGTGCGGTTGGGTAGAGGTGGCGTAGTTTCACGCGTGCGTCGTCGGTGGTGAAGTGCCAGTCGACTTGGCGCTGGTTGCG
>NZ_JARGEE010000113.1:0-22980 GCF_033794485.1 Streptomyces sp. MB09-02B | reverse complement strand
GTAGGGGTGGGGTGCGTTGGGTGCGTTGGCGGGTGCGGGTGCGTGGGGCTTCTCGCGCAGTTCCCCGCGCCCCTGAAAAGCAGGGGCTGAGCCCCTTGCTTTTCCCTCGCCCGCCCGCACCCGAACGACTGACCGGTAGAAGGCGACGGGCACCTCGGAGGACCGTACTCCGAGGTGCCCGTCTGTTCATGGGGGACCGTGCCGTTCGGCTACAGGCCCGCGATGGGGTTCTTCAGGGTGCCGATGAGCTGGAGCGCGCCCGCCGGGTCCGCGAGGTCGACCATCTGCTTGTTGTTGCGGAGCTGCAGGCGGTTGAGGCAGGAGAGGGCGAACTCGGGGGCGAACATGTCGTACTGGGCGAACTTGTCGGCGAGTTCGGGCATCGCGTGCTGGTAGTCGCGGACCGTCTCGGCGACCGTGCGCCAGAAGTCCTCCTCGTCCAGGACGCCCTCCTCGGCGAGGTTCGCGGCCAGGAAGCGGAAGAAGCAGTCGAAGACGTCCGTGAAGATCGAGAGGAGCTTCTTGTCCTCGGGGACGTCCACGCGGAGGCGTTCGACCGTCGGCGGGAGCACCGCGTCCGGGTCCATGACCGCGATCTCCTCGGCGATGTCCTTGTAGATCGCCCGCTCGACGACACCGTCCTTCAGGACGAGGATGACGTTCTCGCCGTGCGGCATGAAGACGAGGTCGTAGGCGTAGAAGCTGTGCAGGAGCGGGGTGAGGTACGCCTTCAGGTAGCGGCGCAGCCACTCCGTGGGGGTCAGGCCCGAGCGGGCGATCAGCGCCGCCGCGAAGCCCTTGCCCTCGTGGTCGACGTGGACCAGGGATGCCATCGTCGCCAGGGACTCGCCCTCCTGGAGGAAGGACACCGGGCTCTCGCGCCACAGCGCGGCCAGCATCTTGCGGTACGGGGAGAACTTGTCGGTGGCGGCCTCGTACTCCAGGTGCCGGTAGCCGACGGCCGCGCGCTCGCGGATGATCGACAGGCCCGTGGACTTGAGCACCGGGTCGTTGTCGATGAGACCGGCCAGCCAGTCGTTGATGGCCGGGGTCGCCTCCATGTACGCCGCCGACAGACCGCGCATGAAGCCCATGTTGAGGACGGAGAGGGCGGTCTTGACGTAGTGCTTCTCGGGGGCGGAGCCGTTGAAGAAGGTGCGGATCGACTGCTGGGCCACGTACTCGTCGTCGCCCTCGCCCAGGCACACCAGGTTCCGCTGCGCGACCTCGGCGGCGAAGGTGACGCTGAGCTTGTTCCACCACTGCCAGGGGTGGACCGGGATGAAGAGGTAGTCGGCCGGGTCCAACTCCAGGGATTTCAGTAGGGAGTGGAAGCGGGTGACCGTCTCCGCGCCCAGCTCGTCCCGCAGGAACGTCTCGTACTCGATGCCCACGCCCGCCGTGAACGCCGCCCGGGAGCGGTGCGCGGCCAGCCAGACCAGGCGGACGGGGCTCGCCGTCTCGGGGGCGTACGCCAGGTACTCGTGGACGCCGAAGCCGAGGCGGCCGTTGTTGGCGACGAAGCAGGGGTGGCCCTCGGTCATCCCGGTCTCGATGGCCTGGAAACCGGCGTCCACCAGGTCGGCGACGGGTGTCTGCGGCTTGGTCAGCTTGTAGCAGGTGCCGGCCAGGGTGGAGGAGATCTCCTCCAGGTAGACCGGGAGGATCTCGTCGCTCAGGCCGAGGGACTTCTTCAGCTCGACGAAGAAGTCCAGTGCGGCCAGAGGGAGGTCGACGCCGTCCCGTTGACGGGTGATCGAGTCGGCGTCGACCTGCCAGTGGTCGAGGGCGCGCCGGACGGCGGTGAACCCGTAGCGGGTCGCACCGTCGTCGCTGCGGACCTCGAAGCGGCCGTCGGCGGTGGCCTCCGGCGTGATGAGCCGCTCGTGGGCGAACTCGGCGAGGGCCTTGCGGATGAGCAGGCGGTTGGCCCGTGCCCAGCGGTGGGGGGACAGATGCGCTACGGCGTCGGACAGGGTCATACGGCTACTCCTCGGGCAGCCAGGCTCTGGCTGCGAAAGAACTGCTCTCGCGTGCAGAAGCTCAGCAGTGCGCGCTTCTCCGGCTTGTCGATCTCGCGGTCGGGGACGAAACCGACGACTTCGTTGAGGGCGTGGACGGCCTTGTTGGACACGTCGGGCTCGACGACGATCCGGTGGGTGGCCGGGTCCTCGAAGAGGTGGGCCATCACGGCGGTGATCACGGACCGGGTGAAGCCGTGCACGGGGGTGTCGGTCGGCGGCACCAGGAAGTGCATGCCGACGTCACCCGGCTCGGGCCCGTACAGGCCGACGAGTTCGCGGTGGGCGGGGTCGTACTTCTCCATGAGGAACACGGGTTCGCCGTCGCGCAGCCCCAGCAGGGCGTGGTGGTGCGGGTCGGCCGCGATCTCCATGTACGCCCGCTCGACGTCCTCCAGCCTGGCGTCCTGCATCATCCAGTACGCCGCCTTGGGGTGCGTGACCCAGCCGTGCAGCAGCTCGGCGTCGGTCAGCGGGTCCAGGGGGCGGAAGGTGAAGGTCCCCGTGTTCGTCCCGTTCGGGCCGCTCATACCGCGAACTCCTGGAAGGCGATCGTCTTCTCGACCGGGTAGTACTCGGTGCCGAGCAGCTCGCGGATGATGGACGCGTTGCGGTACGCGCCCATGCCCAGGTCGGGCGAGGTGATGCTGTGGGTGTGGACGCCCGCGTTCTGCAGGAAGATCCCGCGGCCGGTGGTGTCGATCGCGTAGTTGCGGGCCACGTCGAAGCGGCCGTGGCCGTCGTAGACGAGACGGTCGTCGATCGAGGAGAGGAAGGCCGGCGGCCGGTAGTGGTAGCCGGTGGCCAGGATCAGGCCCTCGGTCTCGATCTCGAAGTCCTTGCCCTGCTCGTCCTGGCGCAGACCCAGGGTGTACCGGCCGTCCTCGTAAGTGGCGCTGTTGAGAGAGGAGTTGGTGAGCAGGCGGGTCGGGACCGGGCGGCCGGCGGCGGTGACGTTCTTCTGGTAGAGCAGGTCGAAGATCGAGTCGATCAGATCCCCGTTGATGCCCTTGAACAGGCCCTTCTGCTGCTTCTCCAGCCGGTAGCGGGTGTCCTCGGGAAGCGCGCGGAAGTAGTCGATGTAGTCCGGGGACGTCATCTCCAGCGTCAGCTTGGTGTATTCGAGGGGGAAGAACCGGGGGGAGCGGGTGACCCAGTTGAGCTGGTAGCCGTGGGCGTCGATCTCGGTGAGGAGTTCGTAGTAGATCTCCGCGGCGCTCTGGCCGCTGCCGACGATCGTGATCGACTTCTTCGACAACAGCTCCGCCTTGCGGTGCATGTACTGCGCGTTGTGGAAGAAGTCGCCGCCCAGGTCCTGGCAGGCCTCGGGGATGTACGGGACGGTGCCGGTGCCGAGGACGAGGCGCCGGGCGCGCAGGACGTCGCCGTCGGCCGTGCGTACGACGTAGACGTCGTCCTCGTACGTCACCTCCGTCACGGTGGTGCTGAAGCGGACGTTGCTCAGCCGGCTCGCGGCCCAGCGGCAGTAGTCGTCGTACTCGACCCGCAGGGGGTAGAAGTTCTCGCGGATGTAGAACGAGTACAGGCGGCCCGAGTCCTTCAGGTAGTTCAGGAAGGAGTACGGGGAGGTCGGGTCGGCGAGGGTGACCAGGTCCGACATGAACGGGGTCTGCAGGTGGGCGCCGTCGAGGAACATCCCCGAGTGCCACTCGAAGTGCGGCTTCGAGTCCAGGAAGATCCCGTCGAGTTCGGCGATGGGCTCGGTGAGGCAGGCGAGGCCGAGGTTGAAGGGTCCCAGTCCGATGCCGATGAAGTCGTGGGTTTTCACGGCGTTCTCAGCGGATTCAGGAAGCGACGCGGTCAAGGGATTCTCCCAGGTACTGCTCGGCATGGCCGGCGATCAGATCGAGCACGACGGCGATGTCCTCGGCCGTGGTCTCGGGGTTGAGCAGGGTGAACTTCAGGTAGTGGCGACCGCCGACCTTGGTGCCCGCGACCACGGCGTCACCGGAGGCGAACAGGGCCTTGCGGGCGTACAGGTTGGCGCGGTCGATCTCCGCCGGGTCGGTGACGGCCTCGGGGATGTAGCGGTAGACCAGCGTGGACAGCTGGGGCTCCACGACGACGTCGTAGCGCGGGTCTGCGGCGAGCAGTTTCCAGCCCTCCTCCGCCAGGTCGCAGACCTCGTCGAAGAGCTCGCCGATGCCGTCGGCGCCCATGGTGCGCAGCGTCATCCACAGTTTGAGCGCGTCGAAGCGGCGGGTGGTCTGCAGGGACTTGTCGACCTGGTTGGGGATGCGCTCGGTGACCATGCGACGCGGGTTGAGGTACTCGGCGTGGTAGGTCGCGTGGCGCAGCGTGGCCGCGTCCCGGACGAGCACGGCGGACGAACTCACCGGCTGGAAGAAGGACTTGTGGTAGTCCACGGTGACGGAGTCGGCGCGCTCGATGCCGTTCAGCAGGTCGCGGCGCCTGCGGGAGACGAGCAGCCCGCAGCCGTAGGCGGCGTCGACGTGCATCCAGGTGCCGTACTGGGCGCACAGCTCGGCTATCTCGGGCAGCGGGTCTATGGAGCCGAAGTCGGTGGTGCCGGACGTGGCGACGACGGCCATGGGGACGAGGCCGTCGTTCCTGCAGCGCTCCAGCTCACGGGCGAGCGCCATGGTCTGCATGCGCTTGTCGCCGTCGACCGGGATGGAGACCACCGCGTCCTGGTCCAGGCCCAGCAGTTTCGCCGACTTCTTCACACTGAAGTGGCTGACCTCGGAGGCGAAGATCCGCAGGTTGGCGGTGCTGTCGGTCTTGGCCTCCTCCCGGGCGAGGAGCAGGGCCTGGAGGTTGGACTGCGAGCCGCCGGAGGTGAAGACGCCGTCGGCGGAGGGGCCGAAGCCGATGCGCTCGTTGGTCCAGTCGATCAGTTTGCGCTCGATCAGGGTGCCGCCGGCCGACTGGTCCCAGGTGTCCAGGGAGGAGTTGACGGCGGAGAGGACCGCCTCGCCGAGCACGGCCGGGATGACGACCGGGCAGTTGAGGTGGGCGAGGTAGCGCGGGTGGTGGAAGTAGATCGCGTCCCGCAGGTACACGTCCTCCAGCTCGTCGAGGACGGCGGCCGTGTCGTGCAGCGGCTTGTCGAGGTCGATCTTCTCGACGCGGGGGGCGAGGGCGTCGACGGTGACACCGGTGAACGGTCGTTCGGTGGTGGCGAGTTTGGCCGCCACCCGCTCCACGCCTTCGGTCACGGTGCGGCGGTACCGCTCCGCGGTCGTGTCATTGAGCAGGTGCGAGCGCATGGGGAGGTCCTCCGAGCGGGGCGGTCCGGGTGGGACGGAGAGGTGAGTGGGGTGACATCACGTCGTCCAACTTAGGTAAGGCTAGCCTAACTAACTTCTGGGAAACCCTGACTCGTCCGTGACTGTGGTCACTTCACTGACTCTGGTTCCGGTGGCTGTGACGCCTGGCTACTCGCCGCGCTCCCGCAGCTGCTCCTCCGTCAGGCCCTCACGCCAGTACCCGACGAAGGTGACGCGCCGCTTGTCGATCCCGCGCTCCCGCACGAGATGACGGCGCAGCTCCTTCACCCGGCCGGACTCACCGGCGATCCAGGCGTACGTCAGCCCACCGGGCGGGAGTTGGGCGGCGCGGATGGTGTCGAGGGCGCTCGGCGCCCCCTCGCCGCGCACGAGCCAGGTGATCTCGGCGTCGGCCTCGGTCACCAGGTCCTGGATGTCCCCCGCGTGGTGGACCTCCAGCCAGACCCGGGCCGGGGTGCCGGCCGGCAGCGACTCCAGGATCGCGGAGGCGGCCGGCAGCGCGGTGTCGTCGCCCCAGATCAGCACCAGGTCGGCGTCCGCCGGCGGGCGGAAGCGGATCGCGCGGTTGTCGGCGATCGCGGGCCCGAGCAGAACCACCCGGTGCCCGGGAGCGGCCTGGGACGCCCACCGCGAGGCGGGCCCGGCGGGCACGGCGGCCCCCGGCTCCACCCCGTGCAGCACGAAGTCGATGTCGATCTCGACGGTGTCGCCGTGCGGGTCGCGGCGGAGCCCCCGCAGGGTGTACGAGCGCATCACCGCCCGTACGTCGTCCGGCAGCTCCCGCCACGCCTGCCACCAGCCGCCACCCAACTCGTGGGGCACGGCCGGGACTTCCTGCCCGGGATGGGGCAGGAACAGCGACAGCGACTGGTCCCTGCCGTCGGACTGGAAGAGCCTGAGGTCGTCCCCCGCGAACGTGACGCGCACGTAGGACGGCCCCAGCCGCTCCGTCCGCACGACCTGAAGAGAGAAGAAACGGAAGGGGGCGGCTACGGCCGTCGTCATGGGGGGCTCCTGGATAGGGGGCGGGAGCGTGTGTGCGGAAGGGTGAGCCCGGGCGACTCGGGGTTGCGGGTTCGTCGGCGGGTGCGGGTCCGGTGGGGGCTGGTCGCGCAGTTCCCCGCGCCCCTGAAGGCAACGGCCCCTGCGGGCCGCTGAAAAAGCACGGGGTGCAGCCCCTGCTTTTTCAGGGGCGCGGGGAACTGCGCGACCAGCCACAACGGACGCGCGGTTCACCCACGGTCAAGGCCTCAGCTGACCTTCTTCGCCTTCTCGATCGCCTCGGCCAGCTCCTCCAGGAGCGGCGCGCACTTGTCGTAGGACAGGATCGGCTCGGGGTTGCGCCCGACGACCTGACCGGCCTTCACCGCGGGAAGCTTCTTCCACGTCGCCTCCTCGATCGCGTCCGGCTGGATCGCGGAGGTGCGGTTGTCCATGATGACGACGTCCGCGTCGTACTTGTCGACGTTCTCCCAGCTGAGGTTCTCGAACCAACCGCCGCTGGCCTTCAGCGCGGCGGCGCTCGGCTCGACGAAGTTCACGCCGAGGGCCTTGAAGTACTCCAGGTCGATGGAGAGGTTCGAACCGGACACGTAGAAGATGTCCTGGCTGGCGGAGCCGGCGAGCACCTTGATGTCGGGCTTGGCCTTGGTGGCCGCGCGCAGCCGGGCGGCCGCGTCCTCGAACCGCTTCTTGGCGGCGGTCACCTTCTCGGACTCCGTGTCCGCGCCGAGGGACTTGGCCAGCTCCAGCACGCGCTGCAGCGGCTCGGTCAGCTGACGGTCGTAGACGGAGATGCCGACGCTCGGCGCGAGCTTGGCGATCTTGTCCTTGGATGCCTCGGGGACGTACCAGAGGGTGCCGGCGTCGTCGAACATCGTGGTGATGAGGACGTCGGGGGCGAGGGCGGCGTACTTCTCGACGTTGAACTCGTCCCAGACGTTGCCGAGGATCTCGACCTTGCTGATGTCGAGGTCGCCGGCCTGGACGTCGGCCTTGCCGTCGGCCGTCTTGGTGGGACCGAAGACGCCCTTGACGCCGATGCCGTAGTCGTGGAGCGCGGCGGCGACACCCACGAAGGCGACGATGTTCGAGGGGACCTTGTCGGTCTTGGCGGTCTCCCCGCGGTCGTCCTTGAACGACCAGGGGCCGGACTTCGCGGCAGCCGTCTCCTTGTCGGAGCCAGTGCTGCCGGCCGTCGAGCTCTCCTCCCCGCAGGCGGCGAGCACGGCACCGAGACCGAGTGCGCCACCGGCGGCGAGGATGCCACGGCGGGTGAGGTGAGCGGCTCTGGCGTTGGACATGTGTATGGCTACTTTCGAACGGGGCGGAGTGCCGCCCGAGGGCGAGTTCGAAGGTAGGTTAGCCTAACCTCACTAGTTGTCCAGCGGGTGGTTCCCGGCGCTGGACAACGGGACTCCGGCTGGCTGTGGTCTTTGGGTTTCCTGTGAATCCAAGGAGTCGCCGCGTCATAAGCCCCCTCATCATGTGCCCATGTCACTCCACGCCAATCAGTATGAAGATTCAAGCGTCGAGTGTCCGGCAGGAGGCGGGCGGTCTTGCACGGCACGCCGGAGGTCGGTCGGTGGCCCATGGGGGCTGATCGATCCACATCAACGCCGTCACCACAAGTCCAGGTTCGGCCAGTTCGGGTGTGGGGTGTCGTGAGGGTGCCGTCGTTCTCGCGATCGGCCGGGAAGGAAGCGGCACACGCCGCCGGCGTCGGCCTGGTCGCCGCCACGCTGCCCCGCAAGCCCTCCGCACCCACCTCGCCCGCCTCGGCGTCGCTGCCTGCCCATCCGCACGCATCTCTGCCGCGCTTGCCTCCGACCTGCCCGCCATCGGTCGTCTCCGCATACCTCGGTATGCAGATCAGCGTCACCACTCACTGGTTTCGACCGCATACGTGAGGATCGCGGCGGCCGGTCCACGACTCGGTGGCCAACGCGACGCGCCAGGTCCGGAGCACCACATTCCGCTGAGTGGCAACTATCACACGGAGAGTAATTTTCTAGTGAAGGGATCTTTCCCGGACCATGATCGGATCTGCACCAGGCGGCACACAGGCCGCACAGGTCACTTCAAACAGGGGAGGGATCAACTATGCGCAGAATCAAGGCGATTGCCGGCATAGCGTTGATCATCGGTATCGGGGTGCCGACCAGCACCGCGATGGCGCTTGAAGCCAAGGGCGGCGGCGTGACCGCGACCAGCCCGTGGAACGGCGACAACGGCCTCATCTCCGTCTATGACGGCAGCGACGACGGTGACTCGGGCAAGGCTGAGTACTACCGCCAGGCCAGCCCCGGCACCCTGCGCACGCTGTGGAACCACAGCGGCTACAAGACCCGCGTGATCTCGGGCGACGGCTCGAAGGTCATCAAGTTCAAGGCGTGCGACGACAACGACTGGGACAGTGACGACTGCTCCGGGTGGAAGGCTCCGTAAACGGAGTCACCGCTTGAGTACCCGTCGGGTAGGCCGTTCCATGGCTGACCCGACGGGTCCGTTTCATCTCCGCTCGGCTACTTCAAGATATGGACGTGCTGTGACCCACACCCCTCCGCTGGGCGGTGGTCTCCACATCAAGGGCCTGACCTATCAGGTCGGAGACCGTGTGCTCCTCAATGACGTCGACCTCACCGTGGAGCCGGGGAAGTCGGTGGCCGTCACCGGGCCCAGTGGATCGGGCAAGTCCACACTGCTGATGTGCGTGCTCGGCCTGATCAAACCGGCCTCTGGCACGATCACGGCAGGGGGGCATCGCCTTACGGGAATCCTGCCCGGCTCCCTGACCAAGGCCCGTCGCAAACACCTCGGCGTGGTCTTCCAATTCGGCGAACTGCTGCCCGAACTGACACCAGTGGAGAACGTGGCTCTGCCCATGCTCCTCGACGGCGCCGACCATCATCGTGCCTATGAGTCAGCCACACGGCTCCTGGAAGAACTCGAAGTGCCCCATGACAGCACACCGACGGGCATGCTCTCCGGAGGCGAACGCCAGCGCACGGCCGTGGCCCGGGCGCTCATCGCGCAGCCGTCCGTGCTGCTGGCGGATGAGCCCACCGGCGCGCTGGACCCGAAAGCGCGCGAGAACGTGGCCGACCAGTTGTTCCGGATCTGTCGCGAGCGGGACTGCGCGCTGCTGGTGGTCACTCACGACCCCGCGGTCGCCGATCGCGCGAACCACGAGTTCCAGCTCCAGGAGAGCACGCTCATCCCCGTCCAGCGGGGGATGCGCGCATGACTGACCAGCACTCATCATGCCGCCGCCCCGGAAGGCTCTGGGGCCAGCTTCTGCGGATCGGGCGAGCCGCAGGACGCACCACTCCGGGCACGCGACTGCGCTTGTGGGCCCTGATGATGGCCTCTGCCGCCATCGCGCTGACCGCCCTGGCCATGGTGACCACCAGCGCGACCTTCGACGGCCGCACGCAGCGCGATACGGCGCGAGGCCCCCTTCTGACCGACGGTGCGCACCAGGCCACAGCCCTGTGGAAAGAGGCCATCGACTCGTTCGGCTCGTCACCGCACAGCATTATCTACGTCGAGCCTCTCGCGACCGGCACGCCTCCGCCACCGGGCCTCTCACGCTGGCCTCGGCCGGGCGAGGTCTTCTTGTCCCCGGAACTCGCCGAAGCGGCAAGAGAGCACAACAGCCTCGACAGATACGGCCGCTATGCCGGGACAGTCGACAAGCAGGGGCTCAGGTCGCCGTCTGAACGAATCGCCTACGCACGCCCCGCTCATCCGCCGGCCGACCCCACGGCGGCGGCTTGGCAGTACATCACGGGCTTCGGCCAGCTCTTCCCGATGAACCAGGACATCTACCCCCATACCAAGGCGGAGACTGTCGGAGTCATCGCGGTCCTGATGGCCGTACCGGGCCTGGCTCTGTTGGTCGTGGCAACGCGGGTCGGATCAGCCACCCGAGACCGCCGAAGCCACCTCGTCAACGCCCTGGGAGCCTCCTGGACACACCGAGCAGTGATGAACGTGGGGGAAGCCTTCACCCCGGCTGCCGTAGGGACACTCCTGGCTCTCGTCCCTGCCGCCGTCCTGATGTCCACCGACGTACGGCTGCCCTTCACGGGCTTTGTCGTCAACGCCGCCGACCTGCGCCATGCATGGCCGCAGCTGATCGCCGCACTCGTTGCCTCCCTCGTCCTGACACTCCTGCTGGTCGTGGTGCTTCACCGGGTTCAACGCACGAAGACGGCGACACGGCCCAGCACCTCCTCCTCGCACCTGCCCAAATGGCGCTTGGCCTTGTGCGGTATCGGTGTCGTGGCAATCGCTTTCAGCCAATATGCCCCCAAGGGGCCGGACATCGTGGTCTTCCTGGCCGGAACCGTTCTGATGTGGGTCACGCTGCCGTCAGCCGTAGCCATGCTCAGCGTCGCCAACGGGAAGCGCATCGCCGCGAGCGGCTATCGCAAGGGGAACCCGGGGCGCCTCGTCGCCGGCCGCTGGACCGCGGCTCATCCAGGAGTGCTTGTCCGCCTCTCCGTGGTCTTCATCATCGGTATCGGTCTCATCAGCCATCTGCAGGTCTGGAACAGCCGGTTGGGTGACAGCGCCGCCGCTGCCGAGCAGCTGACCCGACGCGTGGGAGACACCCTTTTCACCGTCTCCAGCAGCAACCTCACCCCTCGCGCCACTGAACACCTCGCACGCACCCTTCCGGACAGGACGCACCTCCTGGCCACCACCGCCCATCCCGAAGGCGAGCACCCTCACATCGACCTGGCCGGCGCCTGCCACGACCTCGAGGCACTGCGCCTGCCCTGCCCGACAACCGCCAAGCCCATCACCACGCAGGACCCACGCCTGAAAGAACTGGCCGCCCCCTACCAGGGCAACCTCACTGTCCAAGCCGTCAACGGCGCACCGCCGACTGGTCGTGCCCGCCAGTCGCTGATCGTGGTTGCCGACGGGCCCGGGCGCCGAGCAGAGATCGAGAAAGCCGCCTATGCCGTACTCCCCGGGATCAATGTGGAAACACCCGGCGAATCCTGGGTGATCGGCGCTCAACAGAAGAATCGGCTCAACTACTGGCTCTACCTCTTCGGCGGCACAGGTCTGGGCCTGCTGCTGGTGACAGGACTGGTCAGCGCAGCTGCCGAGTTCGTACGCGTCAGGCGAGGACTGGCACCGCTGAGCGTCCTCACGGGTAACACCCGAATCTTCCGCACCATCGCCACGTGGTATCTGACCGTGCCGTTGCTCATCGCCACCTGCATCGCCACATTCATCACCAACTGGCACTCTTTGTTCTTCGTCATCTCCTTGCGGGAAGGCAAGTTCTCCTGGCCGGTCCTGGCCACAGCAGCCATCGGCTTCTCACTTGCCGCTGTGACGATCGGCCTTCTCGCGGCGCACTCGGCACGCCGCGCCGCACCGTCCTGGCGACCCGAAGCAGACTGAGCGTTCAGGGACCGCAAACTGGAACGCCACGTCGTTTGCGATGCCCACAGCGACCGGAGGCACAACCGGATGGGCAGGAGGAAGCTCAGCGCTCACAGGCAGAGTTGTGAGCCGATGTTCTACCGGCAGTGGGCCGTCGTCGTCGAGATCGAACGTCACCCCAGGACTGCCCGCCGTCTGCACGCCGCCGAGCAGGCCATCAGCAGTCCGGATCCCGTCGTGCGGGAGCGCGCGATCCGTGAGGCCGGTGACATCGCGCGCGCCGTGCATCGTGGGGTTGCCGGTGACATCAGCCGACCAGTCCCAGTTCCCGGGCGATCAGCATGCGTTGCACCTCGCTCGTGCCCTCGCCGATCTCCAGGATCTTGGAGTCGCGCCACATGCGGGCGACGGGGTACTCGTTCATGAAGCCGTAGCCGCCGTGGATCTGGGTGGCGTCGCGGGCGTTGTCGACGGCGATGGTGGAGGAGTGGAGCTTCGCCAGCGCCGCCTCCTTCTTGAAGGGTTCGCCGGAGACCAGCCGGTAGGCGGCGTCGCGCCAGGCGAGGCGGGCCGTGTGGGCCTTCATCTCCATGTCGGCGATCTTGAACTGGATCGCCTGGTTGGCCCCGATGGGCCGGCCGAAGGCGTGCCGTTCCTTCGCGTACTTCACCGACTCGTCCACACAGCCCTGGGCGAGGCCCGTGGCGAGGGCCGAGATGGCGATCCGGCCCTCGTCGAGGATGCGCAGGAACTGGGCGTAGCCGCGGCCCTGTTCGCCGAGGAGGTTCTCCGCAGGGACCCGGACGTCCGCGAAGGACAGCTCGCGGGTGTCGGAGGCGTTCCAGCCGACCTTGGAGTAGGGGGCGGCCACGGTGAAGCCCGGGGTGCCGGACGGGACGATGATCGAGGAGATCAGCGGCTTGCCGTCCGGGGTGCGGCCGGTGACCGCCGTGACCGTGACCAACCCCGTGATGTCCGTGCCCGAGTTGGTGATGAAGCACTTGCTGCCGTTGATGACCCATTCGTTCGTCGACTCGTCCAGACGGGCCGTCGTCCGGGTCGCCCCCGCGTCCGAGCCGCCGTCGGGCTCGGTTAGGCCGAAGGCCCCCAGCATCTCGCCGGAGCAGAGCCGCGGCAGCCACTCCGCCTTCTGCGCCGGGGTGCCGTAGAGGTGGATCGGCATCGCGCCCAGGGAGACCCCGGCTTCGAGGGTGATCGCCACGGACGAGTCCACCCGGGCCAGCTCCTCCAGCGCGATGCCCAGTGCCAGGTAGTCGCCGCCCATGCCGCCGTACTCCTCGGGGAACGGCAGTCCGAACAGCCCCATGCGGCCCATCTCGCGCACGATCTCGTACGGGAACTCGTGCCGCTCGTAGAAGTCGCCGATCTTGGGCGCGACGACCTCGTGCGCGAACTCCTCGACCGTGCGGCGGAGTTCTTCCAGCTCGGGGGAGAGGCGGTGGTTCATGGACGTCACTGCTCCTTGGGGTCCTCGTGGCCCTCGTCGTCCTTGTGGGACAGGGCTCGTACGGTGCGGGACGGGCTGGGTCGGCCCAGGTGTTCGGCCATCCACGCGCTGGTGGCGACGAGGCGGCCGAGGTCGACTCCGGTGTCGATGCCGAGTCCGCGCAGCATCCACACGAGGTCTTCGGTGGCGAGGTTTCCGGTGGCGGACTTCGCGTACGGGCAGCCGCCGAGGCCGCCCGCGGAGGCGTCCACGGTGGTGACGCCGTGCTGGAGGGCCGCGTAGGTGTTGGCGAGGGCCTGGCCGTACGTGTCGTGGAAGTGCACGCCCAGCCTCTCGACGGGGACGTCCTCGGTGAGTGCGGTCAGCAGTGCCCGGACATGCCCCGGGGTCGCCACCCCGATCGTGTCGCCGAGGCTGAGTTCGTCGCAGCCCATGTCGAGCAGGGCGCGGCAGACCCGGGTGACCTGGGGGATCGGGACCGCGCCCTCCCAGGGGTCGCCGAAGCACATGGAGAGGTAGCCGCGGACGTGGACGCCCTCCGCCTTCGCCCGGTCGACGACCGGTGCGAACATCGCCAGTGCCTCGTCGACCGTGCGGTTGAGGTTGGCCTTGGCGAAGGACTCGGTGGCGCTCGCGAAGACGGCGACGCGGCGGGCGCCGAGCGCGAGGGCGCGGTCGAGGCCGCGCTCGTTGGGGACGAGCACGGGCAGGGCCACCGGCAGGTCGCTCACGAGCGGGAACAGCGCCTCCGCGTCGGCCAGTTGGGGGACCCACTTGGGGTGGACGAAGCTGGTGGCCTCGATCGTCGTGAGCCCGGCGTCGGCCAGGCGGCGGACGAACTCCGCCTTGACCTCGGTGGGCACGGTCGACTTCTCGTTCTGCAGGCCGTCCCGGGCGCCGACCTCGTGGATACGGACACGGTGCGGCAGGCCGGGTTCGGGGACCGCCATGGGCAGGGGCGCGGTCACGGCGCCACCTCCTCGTGCGCCGCGGGCTCCCCGTCCGCCAAGGGCTCCCCGGGCTCCTCGTGGGGCGCGACCACCGCCAGCACCTGGTCCATGGCGACCGTCGTGCCCGGTGCCACGTCCAGCTCGGTGACCCTCCCGGCGTGCGGCGCGGAGACGACGTGCTCCATCTTCATCGCCTCCACCACCAGCAGGCTCTGACCGGCGGTCACCTCGTCGCCGACGGCCACCTTCACGACGGTGACGGTGCCCGGCATGGGGGCGGTGAGCGAGTCGGCGCCGGCGTGCGCGGACCGGCTCAGGGAGGCCGCCACGGGGTCGTGGTCACGCACGTGCCAGGCGTCACCGTCACGGCCCAGCCAGTCGGCGGCGTGGTGGAACGTGTGACGGACACCGTCCAGGGCCACGGACACCTGGTCGTCGGTGACCGTGTGGGTGCCCCTGAGGTGGTGGGTGACGGGTTCGAGTCCCGTCGCCCGGAGGTCGAAGGCGGGCGGACGGGATGCGCCGCCCAGGCGCCAGCCGCTCGGGACGGAGAAGGGGTCGGTCCAGCCGTCGCCGTCAGGCTTCAGCCCGTGCAGCCGTACGGCCGCGGCCGCCTCGTAGACCTCCTCCGGCACCTCCCCGGCGACCAGCCCCGCCACCTCGCGCTCCACCAGTCCCGTGTCCAACTCGCCCGCCACCACCGCCGGGTGGGCCAGCAGCCGACGCAGGAAACCGGCGTTCGTCTGCACGCCGAGGGTGACCGTCTCCGCGAGGGCCGCGCGGAGCCGGCGCAGGGCGGTGGCGCGGTCGGGGCCGTACGCGATGACCTTGGAGAGCATCGGGTCGTACAGCGAGCCGACCTCCGTGCCCTCGCTGAGGCCGGAGTCCGTGCGGACACCGTCGCCCTGGGGCTCGCGCAGCCGCAGGATCGTGCCGCCGGAGGGGAGGAAGCCGCGCGCGGGGTCCTCGGCGCAGAGGCGGGCCTCGACCGCGTGCCCCGTCAGCGTCACGTCCTCCTGAGCGAAGGCGAGGCGTTCGCCCGCCGCGACCCGGAGCTGCCACTCCACCAGGTCGACGCCCGTGACCAGTTCGGTCACCGGGTGCTCGACCTGGAGGCGGGTGTTCATCTCCATGAAGTAGTACGAGGACGGGTCGCCGCCGGGGACGATGAACTCGACCGTGCCCGCGCCGGAGTAGCCGCAGGAGCGGGCCGCCTGCACGGCCGCCTCGCCCATCGCCGCCCGCGTCGCCTCGTCGAGCAGGACGCTCGGCGCCTCCTCGATGATCTTCTGGTGGCGGCGCTGGAGCGAGCACTCGCGCTCGCCGAGGTGGATCACATTGCCGTGGCCGTCCGCCAGCACCTGGATCTCGATGTGCCGGGGGCGGTCGATCCAGCGCTCCACGAGGAGGGTGTCGTCACCGAAGGAGGCGCGGGCCTCGCGCCGGGCGGCGGCGATCTCGTCGGCCAGCACGGCCGCGTCCCGGACCAGCCGCATGCCCTTGCCGCCGCCGCCCGCGCTGGGCTTCAGCAGTACCGGCATGCCGATCTCCCGTGCGGCGTCGGCGAGTTGGGCGTCGGTCAGGCCGCTGCCGCTGGAGCCCGGCACCACCGGCACCCCTGCCGCCCGTACCGTCTCCTTGGCGCGGATCTTGTCGCCCATGAGGGAGATGGCTTCGGCGGGCGGGCCGATGAAGACGAGGCCCGCGTCGGCGCACGCCCGCGCGAACGCGGCGTTCTCCGCGAGGAAGCCGTACCCGGGGTGGACGGCCTGGGCTCCGGTGCGGGCGGCGGCCTCCAGCAGCCGCTCCACCGACAGATAGCTCTCCGCCGCCGGCGGCGGGCCGATCCGTACGGCGGTGTCGGCCTCCCGGACGTGCCGGGCGTCGGCGTCCGCGTCGGAGTGGACGGCGACGGAGCGGACGCCGAGGGAGCGGAGGGTGCGGACGACGCGGACAGCGATCTCGCCGCGGTTGGCCACAAGGACTGTGTCGAACATCTGCTGGCTCCCCCTCACATCCGGAAGACGCCGAACTGGGGGTCACCCAGCGGCGCGTTGGCGCAGGCGGTCAGGGCGAGGCCCAGGACCTGGCGGGTGTCGAGGGGGTCGATGACCCCGTCGTCCCAGAGCCGGGCGGTGGCGTAGTAGGCGTTGCCCTGGCGCTCGTACTGGGCGCGGATCGGGTCCTTGAAGGACTCCTCGTCCTCGACGGGCCATGTGTCCCCCCGCGCCTCCATCTGGTCCCGCTTGACCGTGGCCAGGACGGACGCGGCCTGCTCGCCGCCCATCACGGAGATCTTGGCGTTGGGCCACATCCACAGGAAGCGCGGCGAGTACGCCCGGCCGCACATGGAGTAGTTCCCGGCGCCGTACGACCCGCCGACGACGACCGTCAGCTTCGGGACCCTCGTACAGGCCACCGCCGTCACCATCTTGGCGCCGTGCTTGGCGATGCCCCCGGCCTCGTAGTCCCGGCCGACCATGAAGCCGGAGATGTTCTGCAGGAAGACCAGCGGGATGCCGCGCTGGTCGCACAGCTCGATGAAGTGGGCGCCCTTCTGCGCGGACTCGGAGAACAGGATGCCGTTGTTGGCGACGATCCCGACCGGGTGCCCGTGGATCCGGGCGAAGCCGGTGACGAGGGTCTGCCCGAACTCCGCCTTGAACTCGGCGAACCGTGAGCCGTCGACCACGCGCGCGATGACCTCGCGGACGTCGTACGGGGTGCGGGAGTCGACCGGCACCGCGCCGTACAGCGTGTACGGGTCGACCTTGGGCTCGACGGCCGGCTCGACCGACCAGGGCAGCGGGCCCCGGGCGGGCAGGGTGGAGACGATGGTCCGCACGATCCGCAGGGCGTGGGCGTCGCTCTCCGCGAGGTGGTCGGTGACACCCGAGACCCGGGAGTGCACCTCGCCGCCGCCCAGCTCCTCGGCGGTGACGACCTCGCCGGTGGCCGCCTTCACGAGCGGTGGGCCGCCGAGGAAGATGGTGCCCTGTCCCCGGACGATCACGGCCTCGTCGCTCATGGCGGGGACATACGCGCCCCCGGCGGTGCACGACCCGAGCACGGCGGCGATCTGCGGGATGCCCGCGCCCGACATCCGCGCCTGGTTGTAGAAGATCCGGCCGAAGTGCTCACGGTCGGGGAAGACCTCGTCCTGCATGGGCAGGAAGGCGCCGCCGGAGTCCACGAGGTAGAGGCAGGGCAGCCGGTTCTCCAGCGCCACCTCCTGCGCGCGCAGGTGCTTCTTCACCGTCATCGGGTAGTAGGTGCCGCCCTTGACGGTGGCGTCGTTGGCGACGACGACGCACTCGCGCCCGCCGACCCGGCCGATCCCGGCGATCACCCCCGCCGCCGGTGCCTGCCCCTCGTACATCCCGTCGGCGGCCAGGGGCGCCAGCTCCAGGAAGGGGGAGCCGGGGTCGAGGAGGGTGTCGACCCGGTCGCGTGGCAGCAGCTTGCCACGCGCGGTGTGCCGGGCGCGTGCCTTCTCGCCGCCGCCGAGCCGGGCGGCGGCGAGCTTGCCGCGCAGCTCGTCCACCAGCGCGCGGTGGGCCTCCTCGTTGGCCCGCCAGGCTTCCGACGCGGGATCCGCCGCGCTGTGAAGCTCCGGTGCCTCGTGCATCCTGCGAACCCCTCACCTTGTTAATGAGCGTTAACGCATTTCCTCCAGGTTAACGACCGCTAACCTCCCTGTCTAGAATTGCTCCCATGGCCACCAGAACCGACGCCCCCACCCGTCGCGAGCAGATCCTCAAGGAGGCCGCGCGGCTCTTCGCCGAGCGCGGCTTCCACGGCGTAGGTGTCGACGAGATAGGCGCCGCCGTGGGGATCAGCGGTCCCGGTCTCTACCGGCACTTCGCAGGCAAGGACGCGATGCTCGCCGAGCTGCTCGTCGGCATCAGCGGGCAGCTCCTGACGGGCGCCAAGCGGCGGCTGGCGGAGGCCGACGGGGGGCCGGCCGACGCGGTCCTCGACTCGCTCATCGAGGGGCACATCGACTTCGCCCTGGACGACCGCCCCCTGATCACCCTGCACGACCGTGAGCTGGACCGCCTCCGCGACAGCGACCGCAAGCTGGTCCGCCAGCTCCAGCGCCAGTACGTCGAGCTGTGGGTGCAGGTGCTGCGCGAGGTCCACGGCGGCCTCACGGAGCCCGCGGCCCGCTCCGCCGTGCACTCGGTCTTCGGCCTGCTGAACTCCACGCCGCACCTGGGCCGCCCCGGCTCCCTCCCCGGCCGGACGGCCACCGCGGCGCTCCTGCACCGGATGGCCCGGGGCGCCTTCGGGGCCGCTGCTGCGCAGGAGTGACGAGCGTTACGGAGGGAGGGGTCTGGACGGGCTTCCCTACCCGCCGGTACGGTTACCTGAGCAAGCGCTTAGCCGAGTCGGATGCGTCCGGTGGGGCGCTGGGCACATCCGAAGGTACTCAGGTGGAGGTGACGGCGTGCGCCGTACGGTGTTCAACGAGGATCACGAGGCGTTCCGGGAGACCCTCCGTGCCTTCATCGAGGCCGAGGTCGTGCCCGTCTACGACGAGTGGCTCGCCGCGGGCCAGGCGCCGCGCGAGTTCTACTACAAGCTCGCCGAGCTCGGCGTCTTCGGCATCCGCGTCGACGAGGAGTACGGCGGCGCCGGCATCGACTCCTACAAGTTCGAGGCCGTCCTCTACGAGGAGACCGCCCGCGCGGGCATCACCTTCGGCGGCTCCGGCGTGCACGTGCTGCTCGGCCTGCCCTACGTCAAGCTGCTCGCCACCGACGAGCAGAAGAAGCGCTTCCTGCCGAAGTTCTGCTCCGGCGAGGAGATGTGGGCCATCGCGATGACCGAGCCGGGCACCGGCTCCGACCTCGCGGGCATGCGCACCACCGCCAAGCTCTCCGAGGACGGCACGCACTACGTCCTCAACGGCGCCAAGACCTTCATCACCGGCGGTGTCCACGCCGACCGCATGATCGTCTGCGCCCGCACCGCCGCCGCGACCAAGGAGGACCGCCGCCACGGCATCTCCCTCTTCGTCGTGGACACCAAGGCCGAGGGCTACTCGGTCGGCCGCAAGCTCGACAAGCTCGGCCTGAAGACCTCCGACACCGCCGAGCTGGCGTTCGTCGACGTCAAGGTGCCCGTCGAGGACCTCCTCGGCGAGGAGAACAAGGGCTTCTACTACCTCGGCCACAACCTCGCCTCCGAGCGCTGGGGCATCGCCTACGGCGCCTACGCGCAGGCCAAGGCCGCCATCCGGTTCGCCAAGCAGTACGTGCAGGAGCGCGTCGTCTTCGGTCAGCCCGTCGCCGCCTTCCAGAACACCAAGTTCGAGCTGGCCGCCTGCCAGGCCGAGGTCGACGCCGCCGAGGCCGTCGTGGACCGTGCCACCGAGGCGCTGGACGCGGGCGAGCTGACCGCCGCCGAGGCCGCCTCCGCCAAGCTGTTCACCACCGAGGTCGCCCACCGCGTCATCGACCGCTGCCTCCAGCTGCACGGCGGCTACGGCTTCATGAACGAGTACCCGATCGCCCGCCTGTACGCGGACAACCGCGTCAACCGCATCTACGGCGGCACCAGCGAGATCATGAAGACGATCATCGCCAAGGACATGGGTCTGTAAGGGCCCAGGTCTGTAAAGCACCGGAAATCGCTGCGCAGTACAACTGACCCCATGAGTCAGCCGGCACTTCAGTCTCTCCTCGATCTGCTCGACCTGGAGCAGATCGAGGAGAACATCTTCCGCGGCCAGTCCCGGCCCGCCATCGTCCCCCGGGTCTTCGGCGGGCAGGTCGCGGCCCAGGCGCTCGTCGCCGCCGGGCGCACGGTCCCCGCCGACCGGCTCCCGCACTCCCTCCACGCGTACTTCCTGCGCATCGGCGACGCAGGCGCGCCCATCGTCTACACCGTGGAGCGCATGAACGACGGCCGCTCCTTCACCGCGCGCCGCGTCGTCGCCGTCCAGCACGGCCAGCCGATCTTCGCCCTCTCCGCGTCCTTCCAGCGGTACGAGGACGGCCTCGACCACCAGGCCCCCATGCCCGCCGCGCCCGACCCGGAGACCCTCCCCACCGCCGAGGAACGCCTCCCGGCATACGGCCTCGACCCGGCCGTGGTGGAGAAGATGCTGGAGTCCCGGGCCGCCGTCGACCTGCGTTACGTCGACGACCCGCCCTACGGCCGCTACGGCGAGCCCCGCGAACCCCACTCCCAGGTCTGGTTCCGCGCCGACGGCAAGCTCGACGGTCCTGTCGACGACCCGCTGCTGCACGTCGTCCTCGCCACCTACGTCTCCGACATGACCCTCCTCGACTCCGTCCTGCTCGCGCACGGGCGCGGCGGCTGGGCCGTCGGGGACGTCGTCGGGGCCTCCCTCGACCACGCCATGTGGTTCCACCGGCCCTTCCGCGCCGACGAATGGCTCCTGTACGACCAGGAGTCACCGTCGGCGGCGGCCGGCCGGGGCCTCGGCCAGGGCCGGATCTACACCCGGGACGGCCGCCTCGCGATCTCCGTGATCCAGGAGGGCGTGGTGCGCGTCCCGAGGGAGCGGCCGAGGGAGCTGCCGAAGGAGCCGGCGGAGCCGGGGGAGCGGCCGAAGGAGCCGGGGGAGCCCGGGGCGCCGGGGGCTACGCCCCGCTGAGCCCCGCCTGTTCCAGCAGGTACGCCGACATCGGGTCGTAGTGGCGCGGGCTGACCACGTGGTCGTCCAGGGGCACCACGACCTGGAGGGTGCCCTCGGACTCGCCGAGGAAGAGGGCCGGGTCGTTGGAGTCCGCGTACCCGACGGAGTCGATGCCGAGCTGGCCCGCGCAGCCCGCCCAGCCGTGGTCGGCGACGACCAGGTCGGGCAGCGGGCGCCCGGCGCCCTCCAGGCCCCGCAGGATGGCGCGCATCGGCTCGGGGGAGTGGGTGTGCCACAGGGTGGCGCCGTGTTCGAGGACGGCCACGTCCGCGAACTGCATGACGTACCCCTCCTCCGTCTGCAGGCCGTCCGGGATGACGACGATCTCGCAGCCGGCCGCGCGCAGCGCCCGCGCGGTCTCGTTGTGCACCTGCAGCAGGCCGCCGGGGTGCCCGGTGGCCAGCAGGACGCGCTGCCCGCCCTCCGCCGCCTTGCGCAGCCGGCCCGCCATGCGCTCCAGCGCGTCGACCGTCAGATCGGGGTCGATGGTGTCCTGGCCGTAGCGGTACCCCGGGTCGTCGTTCACGCCGACGCGTTCCGCCATCACGGCCAGCACGTCCTGCTCGTCGCTCCAGCGGTCCCCGAGCTCCAGGCCGAGCCAGTAGTGGCGGTTGCCGTTGGCCAGTTCGCGGTAGTGGGAGAGGTTGTTCTCGCGCGGCGTGGCGACGTCGCCCGCGATACGCGTCCTGACGAGGTGCTCGACGAGCTCGGCGCGGCTGGGGGTCCCGGGTATCGGCATGCGTCCATTGTGAGGCAGACAACTGCGGGAGTCGCGGGCGTCCCGCCCGCTGCGACCTGCGTCACTCCGCACGGCGCGCGGAGACGACCGCGTCGATCGCGGCGATCCGCCCGGAGAGGTCACCGGCGGGCACCTCGACGAGTTCGTGGCCGAACGCGCGGTAGGTGGCCTCGTGGATCCGCTCGAACTCCAGCGACTGCCGGAAACTGATGCGGCGTGCGGCGGTGGGCTCGCAGAAACCCAGGTTGCGGACGAAGAACACCTGCCGCTGGTAGACGGCCTGGCCGGTGACCCGTTCGACCTCGGCGGTCAGCGCCGGGGACGGCGGGCGCCCCTGGTAGGTGGCGAGCGCGAGCGTGCACAGCGGCGAACGGTCGTACAGCTGGACGTCGGTGGCGGGCGGGGCGGCCAACTGCCGCTGTCTCTGCAGCTCCACGATCTCGTCGACGAACGAGTCCCGGGTCCACGGCTCGTCCTCGCCGCGCGACTGTGCCCGGGCGATGACCTCGGTGGCCGCTTCCTCGACCACCGTGTGCCCGAGTGCGGCGAGGCCCCGCAGGATGGTCGTCTTGCCGGCCCCGGGGGTACCGGTCAGCACGTATCTGCGCATGCCGCCAAGGCTAGGACGTGTCCGTCCCGCAGGAGGGGGCCCGGGGAGCGTGTGCTCCGAGGGTGTTCGTCGGTCAGGATTGTCGTAGCGCGAACCACAACTCCATGCGGACGTCCGGATCGTCGAGGTCGGTGTCCAGCAAGGTCGCGCAGCGGGCAATGCGTTGGCGGACCGTGTTGCGGTGGACGGTCAGGGCCACGGCTGTGCGGTCCCAACTGCCGTGCAGGGAGAGCCAGGTGCGCAGGGTCTCGATGAGTGCGGCGGCGCCGGGGGCGGCGGTGACCGGGGCCAGCAGGGCCTGGGCGTGGGCGGTCGCGTCCTCCGGCGGCACGAGGTGCGCCAGCGTCGTACGGGCCCCGTGACGGACCAGCGGCGTCCGGGTGGCGCGGGCGCGGGCCAGCGCACGGGCGGCCTGGACGTCGGCCGCCGGCCACGCCTGCGGCTCGGCGGGGGCGCTCACGCCGCAGGTCCAGCCCGGCTGCTCGGTGATCTCGCGGTCGGCGGGGACGAGGACGCGTACGACGTCGCCGTGGGCGTCGACCAGCGCGGAGCCCAGGGCAGCGCCGAGCGCCGCCGCGGCGAGGGCCTCCGGCCGGGGGGTGCCCTCGGCGGGGCGGGCGTGGACGACCTGCCAGTGGGTGCCAGGGCCGAGGAGGGCAGCGGTCTCCTGCGGCTCTGCGCCGAGCAGGAGCCGGACCAGTGCCGAGGTGCGGGCCGCGCCGGTGCTGGTCTGGCGTTCGCCGGTGAGGAGGGAGAGGAGGACGGCGGCGACCGAGGCGATGGTGTGGTCGCCGGGGGTTCGGTGGGGGGTGGCTACGCCGAGGGTGAAGGCGGGCGCTGTG
>NZ_JARGEE010000112.1:0-23044 GCF_033794485.1 Streptomyces sp. MB09-02B | reverse complement strand
GGTGCGGCTGCCGGGGCGCGGGCCCCGCGTCGTGGACCGCCGCCAGCAGGGACGCCTCGGTGAGGTCCGGGCCGGAGAGTTCGGCGACGATCCGGCCCCGGTCGACGACCAGACAGCGGTGGGCGAGGTCGGCCGCCTCCTCCGGGTCGCTGGAGGCGAACAGCACGGCCGTGCCGCGCTCTGCGGCGAGCGTGGAGACGACGTCGTAGATCTCCTGGCGGGCGCCGACGTCGACGCCCTGGGTCGGCTCGTCGAGCAGCAGGACGTCGACGGACCTCGCCTCGTTGATCCACCGGCCGAGCAGCAGCTTCTGCTGGTTGCCGCCGGAGAACGCGGAGGCCGGCAGCCCCGGCCGCGCGGGGCGCAGCCCGACCGCCTCGGCGAGCGAGCCGAACACCCGGCGCTCCGCGCCGAGGGCCCGCACCCCGCGCCGGGCGAGCGTGCGCACGCTCGGCAGCAGCACGTTGTCCTGCGCGCTCAGCCCCGCGAACAGGCCCTGCGTCCGCCGGTCCGCCGGCACCAGCGCGATACCGGCGGCGAGGGCGTCGGCGGGGCGGGCCGGGGAGACGGCACGCTCCCCGACGCGGACGCTGCCGCCCTCGGCCCGCCGCCTGCCGAACAACGTCTCCAGCACCCGGGTGCGCCCGGACCCGATCAGCCCGTACAGCCCCACGATCTCGCCCTCACCGACGACGAGATCGACCGGCCCGAATCCGGGACCGCGCAGCCCCCGCAGGGAGAGACGGGCGGGGGAGGGGGAGGAGGAGGCCGAAGCGGCACCGGGTACGGAACCGCTGCGCACCGTCGGCCCGTCCTCGCCCGGCGCCGGGCCGCAGGGGTGGGGTTCGGCGCGGTTCGGGGCGGTGGTCGCCCCGCGTCCCGGCGCCGTCGCCGGGGCCTCCGTGTCGCGGTGGGGCTTCGGCGGGCCGTCCGCGCCCGTGATCGCCCGTACCAGGTCCTGGCGGTGGTGGACGCCGGTCGCCGTGTGGGTGACTCGGCCGTCGCGGAGGACGGTCACCGCGTCCGCGAGGCGTTCGACCTCGGCCAGGAGGTGGGTGACGTAGACGATGGCGAGGCCCTGGGCGCGCAGGTCCTCCACCCGGGTCGCGAGGGCGTCGCTCTCGGCGCCGGAGAGCGCGGCCGTGGGCTCGTCGAGGACCAGGACCGAGGCGCTGCGGCTGAGCGCCTTGGCGATCTCGACCAACTGCTTCTGCCCCATGGGCAGTTCAGCCACCCGGTCGCGCGGCGAGCAGCTCGCGGCGACACGGTCGAGGAGTTCGGCGGCCACCTTCTCCTGGGCCCGGCGGTCGATCCGCCCGTACCGGGTCCACTCCTGCCCGAGGAAGATGTTCTCGGCCACGGTCAGGGAGTCCACGACGCTGAGCGTCTGGAAGATGATCGCCACCCCCGCCGCGATCGACTCACGCGGACTGAGCCGGGCGTACGGCACCCCGCCCACCTCGATCGTCCCGGCGTCCGGCGGGAACGCCCCGCCCAGGCACTTGATCAGCGTGGACTTGCCGGCGCCGTTGTGCCCGAGCAGGGCGTGCACCTGGCCGGCGGGCACGGTGAGGTCCACCCCGTCCAGCGCCCGCACCCCGCCGAAGGACTTGCTGAGGGACGTGATCCGCAGGTTCGGCGGCAGGGCCGCCGCCCCCGTCGTGTCGCTCGTGTCGGCCATCGCGCCGCCCTAGCCGTTCTGGGCGAGCAGCGCGTCGATCTCCGCCGTGTCACCGCGCTGGACCAGCTTGACCGGCACCTCGACGCTCGGGTTCGCCTTCCCGGCGGCCACGGCGAGCGGCACGTCGACGATGGCGTTGGAGATGTCCTGCGGGGCGAGGGCGGACGAAGCCCGGTAGAAGGTGCCCTGCTTGATGGCGAGCAAGGAGGGGGCCGAGCCGTCCTGGCCGCCGACGAACGTCTTCTTGTCGCCGTTCTTCCGCCCGCTCTGCTGCAACGCCTTGAATCCGCCGTACGCCGCGGCGTCCGTGATGCCGAGGATGATGTTCAGGTCGGGGTGCTTGGCGAGGAGCGCGTTGGACTTCGACAGCCCTGTGTCGGGGTCGATGGCCTGCTCCTGCGCCACCACGTCGACACCCGGCGCGAGCTTGGTGAACGCGTCGATCATGCCCTTGGTGCGTTCCCGGCCCAGCTCGATCGTGTTGTCGACCAGGAACGCGATCTTCCCCTTCCCGTTCAGCTCTTCGTCGGCCCACTTCGCGGCCGCCTCGCCGAGCAGTGTGCCGCTCTCGCGGAAGCTGAACTGGATGTCGGCGCTCTGGTTCTCCAGCGTCCCGCCGTATGTCACCCAGATCAGGCCCGCGTCGAGCGCCGCCTTGGCGATCGACTCGGTGGCCTCGAAGACCATCGGGAACGACACGATCGCGGGCATCTTCTGCGTGACCCAGGCGTTGAGGTTGCTGGCCTGGGTGTCGGGGTTGCTCGCGTCGCTCGTCGTCAGCAGCTTGACGTCGTGCTTCTTCGCCGCGGCCGTGGAGAGCTTCACCAGGGTGCTGTAGAGCGGGATCTGGGTGAAGGGGTAGTCGAGGCCGATCTGCGTGAGCTTGCGTGCGGAGGGAGACGCGTCCGCCGCCTTCGCCGCACCGGAGCTGCTCTCCGGAGCGCTGCAGCCCGTGGCGGCCAGCCCGGTCGCGGTGACCGCGCCGGCCGACCAGGCGAGGAACTGCCTGCGCGAGGCCGCTGTGACGGAAAGGGAGCGTCTGGTCATGGCGGGGATCTCCAAGGGGGACGGGGCCCGTCGACGACGGGCGTCCTGCTGTGCCGAACAGGAAAGACCCCACCGCCCCGCCCCACCATCCGTACAAATACCGAGTCCGGACGCCGTAGGCCGGCGGCGGCCGGGTGTCGGTCGGCCGGTGTGGCTGTCACGGATCGGTGAACTTCTTGTTCGGGGGTCCCCCTGCGCCTATCGTTAGGGTCCAAAAGACCTGTACCGGTCTCGGGGCGGCCCCGGGAGGCGCGCATGCTCACCCATCACCAGCTCGCGGCCGCCGCCCGCATCGGCATGCTCACCCGCGAACGCGACACCGCCGCCGCCTGCGCCGAGGCCCTGCGTGAACTCGGCCGCGCGCTGCCCCTCGACGCCGCCACCCTCCTGGAGATCGACCCGATCACCGGCGCCCACGTCCAGGTCGCGGGTGTCGGCTACGACGCCGACGTCTCCGCCGCGCTGGCCGCCGAGTTCGTCTCGACCCCCTGGTACGCCAACGTCCTGCGCAGCGAGATCCCGCCCTCCATCTGCGAGGACGTCGAGGACCCGGGCGAGCGCTACCGCGACGGCTGGTTCTACGCCGAGCGGATGCGCCCGGCGGGCGTCCGCGACGCCGTCACCGGCGCCCTGCGCCACCACGGGCGGCTCGTCGGCCTGATCACCCTCTCCACGGCGACCCCCGACGCCTACGACACCGCGACCCGTCACCTGCTGGCGTCGCTGCTGCCCGCCCTGGGTGCCCTCGCGGACCCCACCGGGCACGCGGGCGACCTCCCCGACCTCCCGGCGGACGGCGGGGCCGGCCTCGTCGTCGCGGGCGACACCCTCGAACTCCCGGGCCGGGACCTCGCCGTGGTCCTCCGGGACCCCGAGTTCCGTCGCCTCCTGGACGCCTTCGCCGACGCGCACGGCACCCGCTTGCGCCTGCTGTGGCCCGTGGGACCCGACTGGTACCGGGTCACCGTGCGCCGCCACACCCTCGGCACGGCCGTCGTACGGAGCGCGGTACTCGTCCACGAGACGCCCACCCCGCTGCCGTACGGGCTCAGCCCGCGCGAACTGGAGGTGCTCACCCGGGCGGCCACCGGCCGGACGAACCAGGCCATCGCCCAGGCACTGTTCCTCTCCCCGCGCACCGTGCACACCCATGTCGAACATCTGCTGCGCAAGACCGGCGCCGCCTCCCGCGCCGAGGCCACCGCCCTCGCCGTACGGGACGGGCTGCTCCGACCGACCGCCGAGGACGTCGAACGCTTCGTCGAGAGATCGCCCGGAGGGTGAGCGGGGTTCAGTAAGGTCGACGGGTGACTGCGACTGCGAACACGGCCGACGACCTGCCGGGACGTGGCGGTTCCGGGCGAGGGGAGCCGGGACGAGGCGGGTCCGGAGCGGGTGGGCGGCCCTTCCTCTATGTCGTCGTCTGTGCGGCCGGTGTCGCCGCCGAGGTCAGCAAGCTGATCACGGCCGCCCAGGAGCGCGACTGGGAGGTCGGGGTCATCGCGACCCCCGTCGCCCTGGGCGGTTTCTTCGACGTGGCCGCGGTCGAGGCGCAGACCGGCCGCCCGATCCGTTCCGCCTGGCGGCGACCGGGCGACGCCCGCCCCTTCCCGCCGCCGGACGCCGTGGTGGTCGCGCCCGCCACCTTCAACACCGTCAACAAGTGGGCCGCCGGACTGGCCGACACCCTCGCGGTCGGCACCCTGTGCGAGGCGTGCGGCCTGGGCGTCCCGATTGCCGTGCTGCCCTGTGTCGCCGATGCCCTCGCCGCCCACCCCGCGTACCGCGCGAGCCTGGAGCGACTGCGCGGCATGGGCGTCAGGTTCGGCGACCCGTACGCCGGTGGGGCCGAGGAGGACGGCGGGCGCGCGGAGTTCCACTGGGAACGCGCGCTGGACCTGCTGGAGACGGGCGAGGCGGGAACGCCCCTCACACGCTGAGCTCCGTCGCCGTCCCCATCGGCAGCCAGCGGAACACGTCCCGTACCTCGGCGGGGGCCCCGGCCAGGGTCCGCTCGGCCGCCGCGCGGGCCTCACGGAAGTGGCTCCACCCCTCGTAGTGCACCGGCACGACGGTACGGGGCCGCAGCAGCCGGCAGACGTCCACGGCCTGGGCGGCGGTCATCGTGTAGCGGAGCGGGCCGGTGACGGGGAAGCCGACGCCGCCGAGGTGCAGCAGGGCGGTGCCCATGGTCAGACGGCGGCCCACCTCCCGTACGCCGTCGAAGAGGACCGTGTCGCCGGAGATCCACAGCACGCCGTGGCGCTGCCCCGGCCACGAGAGGGCGAAGCCGGTCACGTCGCCGACGACCGGGCGGGACAGCGGTGGGCCGTGCCGCGCGGGGGTGGCGGTCACCTGGACGGTCGTGCCGTCGGCGGAGGACACCTTCCAGGTGTCCCAGGGGCCCAGTCCCCGTGCGTTGCCGCCGAGGCGCCGGGCCCCGGCCGGGGTGGTCAGCACGGTCTCCACCCCGGGCAGCAGGGCCCGCCCGGCGTCGTCGAGGTTGTCGCCGTGATGGTCGTGCGTGAGCAACACCGCGTCCAGCGGCGGCAGTTCGGCCGTCGACAGCGCGGGCCCGGCGGTCTTGCGCGACGACGTGCCCCAGCCGAAGGCATAGCGGCGGCCCGGCGGGTCGAACGTCGGATCGGTCAACAGCCGCAGACCACCGATCTCGATCAGGGTGGTCGGGCCGCCGATGTGTGTGACGCGGACGCCGGTCATACGGGGATCCCTTCCGGAAAGACCCGGGGCGGCCGTGGCGACGGCCACCCCGGGTGCGGGAGTTCAGCGCGCCTGCGCGACCGCCCAGTCCACGGCGTGGTCCGCGACCGCCTCCCACCCGGGCGCGGCGGGCAGCAGATGCGGCATCCCGGGGTACTCCTTGACCTCGGTGACCGTGTGCGACTTGTAGTGCTTGGCGTTGGACTGCTGGACCTTGGGCGGCATCAGATGGTCCTTCTCGCCCGAGACGAACAGCAGCGGCGGCCGGTCCTCGTTGTGGTAGTTCACATAGGTGCTCTGGTGGCCGGGGCGCAGGGTGGCCAGGGCGCTGTCCCAGAAGATGCTGCCGGACGCGGGGACGGCGTACCGCTCGTACAACGCCCTCGACTCCTCCTCGGGGAAGGTGTTGGTGAAGGCGTAGTGCCACTGCTCGAAGGTGAGGCCGACCGCGCGGTGCCGGTTGGCGGGGTTCTTCAGCACCGGGAACGCCGACTTGATCTGGGTCAGCGGCAGTACGGCCACGCCCTCGGTGGGCGCCGAGTTGATCGCCACGCCGGCCGCGCCGAGGCCCCGGTCGAGGAGCAGTTGGACGAAGACGCCGCCGGCGGAGTGGCCGATGAGGATCGGCGGCCTGTCGAGACCCTGGACGACGGTGGCCAGGCTGTCCACGATCTGGGGGACCGTCACCTTCTCGATCGGGGTGGTGTCGGCGTTCAGCGACTCGACCTCCACCTCGAAGCCCGGGTAGGCCGGGGCGAGAACCCGGAAGCCGCGCTTCTCGTAGTGGGCGATCCAGTGCTCCCAGCTCCGGGGCGTCACCCAGAAGCCGTGGATCAGGACGATCGTGTCGGGACTGCTCATCGTTTTCCTTCCAGGAACCGCAACGAGGTGGACAGGACGCTCAGGAGCCCAGGAACTCCAGGAGATCCGCGCAGAGTTGGTCCTTGTGCGTGTCCGTGATGCCGTGCGGGGCTCCCGGGTAGACCTTCAGCGTCGCGTTCTTGATCCGGGCCGCCGACGCCCTGCCGCCCACCTCGAACGGCACGACCTGGTCGTCGTCGCCGTGGATGACGAGGGCGGGCACGTCGACGGCGTCGAGATCGGCGCGGAAGTCGGTGGCGGAGAAGGCCGCGACGCACTCGTAGGCGTTGCGGTGGCCGGACTGCAGGCCCTGGAGCCAGAACGCGTCCCGCACGCCCTGGGACACGTCGGCCCCGGGCCGGTTGTTGCCGAAGAACGGGCCGTCGGCGAGGTCCCGGTACAGCTGCGACCGGTCGGCGAGCGACCCGGCGCGGATCGCGTCGAACACCTCGACGGGTACGCCGTCGGGGTTGTCGTCGGTCCTGAGCATGAACGGCGGCACGGCGGAGACCAGCACCAGCTGCGCGACCCGCCCCGTGCCGTGCCGCCCCACGTAGCGGGCCACCTCGCCGCCGCCGGTGGAGAACCCGACGAGCGTGACGTCCCGCAGGTCGAGGGTGTCGATCAGGGTGGCGAGGTCGTCGGCGTAGGTGTTCATCTCGTTGCCGTGCCAGGTCTGGGTGGAGCGGCCGTGCCCGCGCCGGTCGTGCGCGACGACGCGGAATCCGTGCCCGGCCAGGAACAGCTGTTGGGCCTCCCAGCTGTCGGAGTTCAGGGGCCAGCCGTGGCTGAGCACGACCGGGCGGCCCTGGCCCCAGTCCTTGTAGAAGATCTGTGCCCCGTCGGCTGTGGTGACGTACGGCATGGGGTGCTCCCGTCTGCGGGCGTGTCCGACCGGTGCATCCTCCGGCGGGGCGGCACGGCGCCGAATCCTGTGGAACGCGTAGTCGTGACCGGTCGGGCGGACCGCGTGGTCCGCCGCCCCGTGACCGACGCTATGCCGAGGCCCTCCCCCTCGCCACAGCTGCCGCCTCCGGGGTTCGGGACCCGCGCCGACCGCCGTCTCGGAGGTCAAGAGCCCGGACCCACAGCCGTCTCCGGGGTCAGGAACCGGTGTCGGCGCCCCCTCCGAGCTCCGGGACCCGCGCCAGCTGCCGCCGCGAGGTGACGTCGAGCTTCCGGAAGATCTTCCGCAGGTGGTAGTCGACCGTGCTCGCGCTGATGAACAGCCGGGCGGCGATCTCGGCGTTGGTGCAGCCACTCCCGGCGAGCCGGGCGATGGACAGTTCCTGCGGGGTGAGCGCCCCGTCCGCTCCCGCCGGACCGCGCCGCGGATGCTCACCGGTCGCGGCCAACTCCCGTGCGGCGCGCGTCGCGTAGCCCCGAGCCCGCATGGTGTCGAACATCGTCAGCGCCGTGCGCAGCTGTTCGCGGGCGGCCTTGCGGCGTTTGCGGCGGCGCAGCCACTCGCCGTAGAGGAGGTGCGCGACGGCGAGGTCGGCGCGGGCGCCGCCGCCGGAGAGCAGCGAGATCGCCTCGCGGTACAGCGGATCGGCCTCGCCCGCGGGCGCGAGCAGGGCCCGGCAGCGCGCCAGCAGGCCGAGCGCCCACGGGGTGCCGGTGGCCGTCGCCCGGGACTCCAGGGTCCGCAGGGCCGTCGTGGCCAGCACCCGGTCGCCACAGCGGACGGCCGACTCGACCAGGTGGGGGAGGAGCCGGGAGTGGCACGCGATTGCATCCCGTCCGACCAGCTCCTGGGTGATCGCGCGGGCCCGCGCGTAGTCGCCGGAGCCGAGGGCGAGGACCGCCATCCCGATACGGGCGATGGACTCCACCGCGCCGCTGCCCAGCCAGGTACCGGCCTCCATGGAGCCGCGCAGCACCGCTTCCAGCTCCTCGGTGTCCGCGTGCCAGGCGAGCAGTTCGGGGTGCCGGTAGAGCGCCCACATGTCGTCGGTGGCGCCGATCGCCGCGCGGATCTGCGAGCCCTGGGCGTACAGGTCGTCCGCGAGGGCCAGTTCACCGAGGTTGGTCTCGTGCATCACCGAGCAGTACAGGGCGCTGTCCAGCTCCAGCAGGGAGCCGGTGTCCCGGGCGAGGTCGGCGGCCCGGCGGGTGACCGCGCGCTGGGTCTCCTCGTCCCAGAGCATCATCGTCAGGGTGACGGTGGGCAGATACGCGCGGAGCACGTCGTGGTCCGAGGTGCCGGGGTCCCGCACCATCTCGTGGGCCCGCCGCATGTGGGGCACGGCCTGTTCGTAGCCGTCGGTGACGAGGACGGCGAAGGCGCGCAGCACCAGGTCGACGCCGGTGGCGGACGCCGTGCGCGGCAGCAGGTCGTCCACGGCCCGCGCGATGTCGGCCCACGTCGTGTCCCGGACGAGGTGCTCGGCGGTGATCGCGCTCCGCACCGCCCGCAGCAGCGCCTCGCGGGCCGTCTCCGGGGCCCCGTCGGCGAGGGATCGCGCGGCACGCAGACACAGCGCGGGAGCCGCCGCGAACCCGCCCGCGTCACCGAGGAACATCACCGCCTGGGCGCGCACCAGCAGGGCCCGGCCCCGGCCGACGTCGCCGAGCAGGGCCACGTCGATCGCGTCCAGCAGCGACTCCGCCTGGAGCGGCGCCCCCGCCGACAGCGCGGCCTCCGCCGCCGCCAGCAGCCGGCCGACGCGGGCGCCTTCCCCCGGGGACAGTTCGGCGGCCCTGGTGAGGAAGGTGGCGCGGGCCGCGTGACCGCCGCGCGCGCCCGCCCGGTCGGCCGAGCGCTCCAGTTCGGCGGCCACCTCCTCGTCCGGTCCGAGGGCGGCCGCCGCCAGGTGCCAGGCCCGCCGGTCGGAGTCGGCGGGCCGGTCCGTCACCTCGGCCAGCGCCCGGTGGGCCCGCCCCCGCTCCACGCTGGTGGCACCGCCGTACACCGCCGACCGCACCAGCGGATGCCGGAACTCGGCGGCCGTGCGCAGCGTCACCAGCCCCGCCGCCTCGGCCGGGCCGGAGTCCTCGGGCCCGATCCCGAGGCGGCGCGCCGCGCTCGTGACATAGCCGAGGTCGCCGCCCGGCGCGGTCGCGGCCAACAGCAGCCAGGTCCGCGCCGCGACCGGCAGCTCGCGCACCCGCCGCAGATAGTGCGCCTCCAACCGGCCGCCCACGGGCAGCGGTTCGGGCAGCGCCAGCGAGCCGGAGAGCTGATCGGCGGTCAACTCCTGCCCCAGGTCGGTCAGCGCGAGCGGGTTCCCGGAGGTCGCGGCCACGATCCGCGCGCCCACCCGGGCGTCCAGCGGCCCGGCGACGGCCTCCCGCAGCAGCTCCAGGGCGAACGGCTCCTCCAGGCCGCCCACCTCGGCGACCGGAAGCCCCGCCGGTGCCTCGAACCCGGTCCGGGCCGCGAACAGCAGCCCCACACCCTCGGCGTGCACCCTGCGTCCCACGAAGGCGAGGACGCCCAGCGACTCCTCGTCGAGCCACTGCGCGTCGTCCACACACGCCAGCACCGGCCGTCGTTTCGCGGCCTCCGCGAGAAGCGTCAGCGTGGCGAGCCCCACCAGGAACCGGTCGGCGGGCGGACCGTCGGCCAGCCCGCACGCCACCCTGAGCGCCTCGTGCTGCGACGGTGGCAGCCCACCGGGCTCGTCGCGCTCCTTCAGCCCGTCGACGAACGGCAGGAGGAGCCGCTGCAACGCGGCGAACGGGAAGCCCGCCTCGGACTCCACGCCCGCCACGCGTAACACCCGCAGATCGGCTGCCTCCCGGCCCGCGTGCTCGAGGAGCACCGTCTTCCCGATCCCGGCGTCGCCCCGCAACAGCACGACCCCGCTCAGCCCGCGCCGCACCTCCGCCACCAGTCGTTCGAGCCGTTGACGTTCCCCGACCCGCCCCTTGAGAACCACGACGACGCCCTTCGACGATGGGCCTCTTGTGCAGGCCGTATGAGGTTTTGGTGAAGCCGCCCCATTCAATCAGCGCGCGGCCGGGCGTACACGGGCATAGGGCGAGAGCGGTACGGAGGGGTCGAACCGTGACGGATGAGGTCGCGTTCAACCGAACGGTTGAACGGATCGGCGGCTTACGGGCGACGCGCGGCGGACCCCGCCGATCACAGACTTACGGTGCCGCGGCGGCGGCACCGCCCCACGGACCAGCCCGGAAAGGACCTTCCCCCATATGGCCAGCAGCTTCAGCAGGCGACGCATCCTCACCACCGGCGCGGGCGCCGCACTCGGCGGCCTCGCCGCGACCGGCACCGCACAGGCGGCCACCGCACAGGCCGCCGCCACCGCGTCGGTGCCCGGCTCCCGTACGGCGGCGGGCGCCGAGGAGACCCGCTCCCTCGACGAGCTGTACCGCGACGCGGTCGCCGAGGGCGGCAGGCTCGTCATCTACGCGGGCGGCGACACCGCCACCCAGCAGGACTCCACCGCCCAGGCGTTCCGCACCCGCTTCCCCGACATCGACCTGACGATGATCGTGGACTACAGCAAGTACCACGACGTCCGCGTCGACAACCAGCTCGCCACCGGCACCCTGGTCCCCGACCTCGTCCAGCTCCAGACGCTCCAGGACTTCACCCGCTGGAAGAGCCAGGGCAAGCTGCTGCCGTACAAGCCCGCCGGCTTCTCCCAGCTGTACAAGGACTTCCGCGACCCGCAGGGCGCCTGGACGGCGGTCCGGGTCACCGCCTTCAGCTACATGTACGGCGTCGACGCCGTCGCCGGGAACGCGCCCACGTCGCCGCAGGAGCTGGTCGACCCGCGCTGGAAGGGCGCCATCGCCTCCTCCTACCCGCACGACGACGACGCGGTGCTCTACCTCTACTCCCTCTACCAGGAGGCCTACGGCTGGGACTGGATCGCGCGGTTCGCCGCGCAGCAGCCGCAGTTCAACCGTGGCTCGCACACCCCGGGCGTGGCCGTGAACAGCGGCCGGAAGGCCATCGGCGTCGGCGGGTCGGGCTCGCTGACCGCGCCCTCCACGGCCCCGACCCGGTTCGCGGTGGCCGACGGGCACCCCTTCATGGCCTGGGGCCAGCGCGCCGCGATCCTCAAGAAGGCCGCCCACCCCACCGCCGCCAAGCTGTACCTCAACTGGGCACTGTCCGCCGAACGCCAGCAGGGCTCCTCCAACGGCTGGTCCGTCCGCACCGACATCACCCCCGCCGGCGGCCTGAAGCCCGTCTGGACCTACCGCAACGCCCACCTCGACGGTTTCCCCCGCTTCATGGAGGACCGCGCCCAGGTCGAGCGGTGGAAGCAGACCTTCGCCCTCTACTTCGGCGAGGTCCAGGGCGACCCGACCCCGGGCTTCCTCGGCCTGCACCCCGGCCGCTGACGGCACCCGGACCGCTGACGGCACCCGGACCGCCGTGCGCGGCGGACGAGCCGTGCGCGGCGGACGATGGGACGCCGCGCGACGGCACGGCCTACCGCAGTGCGCCGCGCGACGGGCGCGACGTACCACGGGACGCCGCTCCACGGGACGCCGCTCCACGGGCGCGACATCCCCACGGTGCTCCGCTCAACGGGCCCGGCGGGCAGGCGAGTTCACTCCTCTTTACCTCGGTCACACGTGTCACGCCTCTACACTCGGCTGGCCCCGCCAGCCCCGTGCCCGTCCGGACCGTCGCAGAGGGAATCGCCCGCCGTGCCCGCCATCGCCGCACCCGCCTTCGTACGCCGAGGTCCGCTGTCGCCGAGGCGGCTCCCGGACCTGCTGTTCCTCACCGTCGCCATCGGCGGCGTGGTCAGCCTCGTCGAGCTGAACTCCGCGCTCTGCTGGGAACTGGTCCCGCTCGTCATGGTGCTGGCGGTCGGGTACGTGGCCGGGCTCGCCCTCTGGGACCGGCTGGGGCGGCGGGGCCGGCCGCTCTGGCTCGGCGCGCTGCTGGCGCTGTGGTGCTGGGTCTCCTGGGCGATGCCTCCGCAGGTCGCGACCGCCTACACCTGGCTGGCGCTGCCGCTGGCGATCCTCGCCCTGCGCGTGTTCACGGGCCGTACGGCGGTCGCGACCTGCGCCGGGATCACCGTGCTGCTCGTCCTGCTGATCGTCCGCACCTCCGGGACCCCGCACCCCGAACTGGTCGTCCCGCCGGTCGTAGCGCTCTGGGTCACGGTCGCCCTCTACCGCGCCCAGCAGCGGCTTCTCGGTGAACTGCGGCGCACCCGGGCCGAGTTGGCGAGCAGACAGCGCGAGGCCGGCCGTCTCGCCGAGCGCGCCCGGATCGCCCGCGACCTGCACGACACGCTCGCCCAGGAACTCGCCGGAAGCCGGATGCTCCTCCAGGCCGCCGACCGTGACTGGGACCGCCGCCCGGACCTCGCCAGGACCCAGGTCCGTACGGTCGTGGACGCGCTCGGCGCCAACCTCGCCGAGACCCGCACCATCATCAGCGACCTCACCCCGCCCGCCCTGGAGCACGACGACCTCACCACCGCCCTGCGCACCCTCTGCGCCCGTGACACCGCCGCGCCGTCGCGGGTGGTGTTCCGCACCGAGGGCGAACCGGGTGACCTGCCCCGCGAGCGGGCCGCGGCCCTGCTCCGTGTCGCCCAGGGTCTGCTGGCCAACGCCTGCGAACACGCCCGCGCCCGGCACGTCTGGGTCACCCTCGACCACCGCGACGACAGGACCGTCACCGTGGAGGTACAGGACGACGGCGTGGGGTTCGACGCGGCGGTGGCGTCGGCGGGGCCGGGCGGGCGTGGTCTCGGCCTGACCGCCGGCCGCGAGCGTCTGGGCGCCCTCGGCGGCTCGCTCACCGTCCGCAGCGCACCCGGTCGTGGCACCCTGGCCCGCGCCAGCCTCCCCGTGGACGCCCTCGCCCTGGCGGGCCCGGCGGGCAGCCGGTGACCGGCCCGGGTGACAGCCCGCTGCGTCTCCTGATCGTCGACGACCACGTGGTCGTACGCGCCGGCCTGCGCGCCCTGCTCAGCGGCGAACCCGGCTTCGACGTGGTCGGCGAGACAGGCGACGGCGAGGAGGCCGTCCGCCTCACCGCGCGACTGATCCCGGACGTGGTGCTGATGGACCTCCGGCTGAGCGACGACACGGCCCCCGGCACCCGGGTGGGCGGTCTCGAGGCCACCCGGCGGATCACCGCCGGGACCCCGGACAGCCGGGTCGTCGTCCTGACCAGCTCCGGGACGCGGGGCGATGTCGTACGGGCGATGGAGGCGGGCGCCCGTGGCTACGTCCTCAAGGCCGGACCGCCCGAGGAACTCTTCCGTGCCGTACGTGCCGCCGCGGCCGGTGGCACGGCGCTGGCCCCGGAGGCCGCCGGGCACCTGGCCGGACACCTGGCCGATCCGGGGCCTGCCCTGAGCAACCGGGAGATCGAGGTCGTACGCCTGCTGGCGCTGGGCCACAGCAACCGCTCCATCGCCGCCCGCCTCTTCCTCACCGAGGCCACCGTCAAGACCCATCTGGTCCGCGTCTACCGCAAGCTCGGCACGGAGAACCGGGCCGCCACGGTGTCCGAGGCGGCCCGACGGGGCCTGATCGAACTGGGCTGAGCGGAGCGGACGGGTGCGGTTTCCGGAACTGCGCGACCAGCCCCCACCGGACCCGCACCCGACTTCGAACCGCCCGGCCGCGAGGCATCAGTGCGCGCCCACCGGCTCGAACTCCGTGCCGCACGGCCCCGCCCCCTCGCTCTCCGGCAGAGCCACACGCGCACCGGCCATCGTCAACGTCTCGTAGTAGCGGCCGATGCGCTCGGCGGAGCGGCCCACGTAGTGGCCGATGAAGGAGCGGCGGAAGCGGTCGGTGGTGTGATTGGGCTGGGAGCCGTGGACCAGGCTGCCGTTGAAGAAGAGGACGTCACCCGGGGCCATGTCGACGGGCACGGGGGTCAGGCCGGGCGGCGGCGCGACGTACTCGCGGGCGAAGGACACCTCCGAGTCCGCCACCTCCGGACAGAACAGATCCATCCGGTGCGTCCCCGGCACGACCTCCAGACCGCCGTTGTCCCGGTCGATCACGTCGCAGGCGATCCACGCGGCCACACAGGTCCCCGGTTCGACCCGCAGATAGAAGTTGTCCTGGTGCAGGGCCTGCCCCCGGGCCCCCGGCGGCTTGAAGTAGAACATGCTCTGCGCGGCCAGGACCTCCTCCCCGAGCAGCCCTTCCAGGATCTCCCGCAGCCGGGCGTCGAGGAGCACCCGCAGCGACAGGTCGTCGATGCGGTGCGGGTGCATCACCCGGGGGTGGACATGCAGCGGATCCGCCGTCCCGTCCGCCGGGACCGGGCGCGGCTGGAAGTGACCCGGGATCGGACCGCCGGCCCGCAGCGCCGCGAACCGGTCGCACAACTGCTCGATCTCGGTGGGGGAGAACAGCCCCCGCACCACCACATAGCCGTTCTCCTCGAACCCGGTGTTGTCCACGACTGTCATCCGTGGCATCCCTTCTCGGCGTCGTCTGCGTACTCCAAGCTAGGTTCGAGCGCTCTTCGGGAGGATGCCTGTGCGTGCTGACGACCTGCCCGAGACTGCTGCACCCGTCAATCCGTCGCCGGGCCAGGTGATCATCGGGCGCTTCGACCAGCGGCCGTCCTACGCCGTGCACCGGCCGCGCGGCGCGGACAGCTGGCTGTTCACCTGGACCACGGGTGGTGGGGGGCTGCTGCGGCAGGGCGGGACGTGGGCTCCGGCGGGCCCGGGCGACCTGGTGGTCCTCGGCCCGGGGGTGCCGCAGCACTACATGGTCCGGCCCGGTGCCGGGCACTGGGCGTTCTGGTGGGTGCACTGCCAGGCGCGCCCGTCCTGGACCGGCTGGCTGGGGCCGTACGAGACCGCTGACCGTGTCTACGCCGTTCCCCCGGCCCCCGACGGCATCCGCGAACGGGTCGACGCGGCCTTCCGCCGCATGCTCGCCGACGCCCGCTGGACGGGAGAAGGCACCCCGCCCGCCCCGAGCACCGACGTCGAGCCGCCGGAGGGAGGCGGCGCCCTCCCGGCGCCCAGGACCGTCGCGCCCCGTGACGAGGTCGCCGTCGCGCACGGCACGGCGGCGACTGAACTCGCCCTGTGCTCGCTGGAGGAGGTGGTGCTGCTCACCACCGCCAGGGCGGAGCCGCGCCACTCGGGTGTGGACCCGAGGATCCGCCGGGCGCAGGACCTGATCGCCGCCGACCCCGGCGCCCCGCACACCGTCCGCTCCCTCGCCGAGCGGGTCTCCCTCTCCCCGTCCCGCTTCGCACACCTGTTCACCGAGCAGCTCGGCCACTCCCCGATGCGTGCCCTCGGCCACGCCCGGCTGCTGCACGCCGCCCGCCTCCTGGAGGCCACCGAACTCCCCGTGGAACGGGTCGCCGCCACCTCCGGGTTCGCCAGCCCGTTCCACTTCAGCCGGGTGTTCCGGCAGCGCTACGGGGTGCCGCCGGGGGAGTACAGACGCCTCAGCCGCCGAAGGCCAGCAGCGACAGCCACAGCGCCACCACCGACGACACCAGGGCCGCCGGGACGGTGAGGAGGCCGAGGCGGGTGAACTCGCCGAGGTCCACGTCGTGGGCGTGCTGGTGGACGATGCGCCGCCACAGCAGGGTGGCGAGCGAACCGGCGTACGTGAGGTTCGGGCCGATGTTGACCCCCAGCAGCACGGCGAGGACGGCGCCCGTGCCCAGCGGGGCGGCCAGCGGGACCAGGACCAGGACCGCGGGCAGGTTGTTGATGACGTTGGAGAGGACGGCGGCCAGGGCGGCGACGCCGAGCAGGGCCGGCAGACCGGTGCCGGACGGCATCACCCGGCCCAGCGCGTCGGCGAGCCCGTTGTCGACCACCGCGCGCACCACGACGCCCAGCGCCAGCACGAACGCGAGGAAGGGCAGGGAGAGCGAGTGCGACAGCGCGACCGGGGACGTGGTCCGGCGGAGGAGCGCGCGGACCGCGAGCACCAGGGCCCCGGCCAGCGCCGCCCACACCGGCTCGATGCCGAGTACGGACGTCAGCACGAACCCGCCGAGCGTGCACACGACCGTGACCAGCGCGAACATCGGCAACGGGGGCGCCTCGACGGCCTCCTCGGGCGCGGGCGCCCCGGCGTCCAGATCGGCCGCGAAGAACCGCCGGAACACCAGGTACTCGGCGGCCACCGCCACCGCCCACGGCGCCGCCATCAGCAGCGCGAACCGGGTGAAGGTCAGCCCGCTCGCGGTGAACGCCAGCAGGTTGGTGAGGTTGGAGACCGGCAGCAGCAGCGAGGCCGTGTTCGACAGATGCGCGGTGGCGTACAGGTGCGGCTTGGGGCGGGCACCCAGCCGGGCCACGGTCGCGAACACCACCGGAGTCAGCAGCACGACCGTCGCGTCCAGGCTGAGCACCGCCGTGATGCCGGAGGCCAGCGCGAACGTCGACCCCAGCAGCCGACGGGGCCGGCCCGCCGACGCGCGCGCCATCCACGCCCCGCACGCCTGGAAGAGCCCCTCGTCGTCACAGAGCTTGGCCAGCACCAGCACGGCGGCCAGGAAACCGAGCACCGGCCCCAGCAGCTCGGCCTCGGCGCGGGCGTGGTCCAGGGAGACGGCACCGACGGCGACGGCGATCCCGGCGGCCGGTACGGCGACGACCGCCTCCGGCAGCCCGAAGGGGCGGGCGACCGCCCAGCCGAGGACGACGACGAGCAGGACTACGGACAGGACCTCGGCGAGGGCGGTGTTCACGGCAGGGCTTTCGGGGCGTTCTTCGTCGGGGGAGTCAGTGCGCTCGACGGCGCGGAGACCGGTGCACCCTACAGCTGCCCGCCGACACCCGACGAACACGCGTACGGCCCCGCGGTGAGACCCGGCTCACCCTGCCGAGGCCGTGCTCACTCCTCCGACAACGCCAGATCCGCCCAGATCGTCTTGCCGTCCTCGGTGTGCCGACTGCCCCAGCGCTGCGTCAGCTGGGCCACGAGCAGCAGACCGCGCCCGCCCTCGTCGAAGGTCTTGGCCCGGCGCAGATGCGGCGCGGTGCCACTGCCGTCCGACACCTCGCAGATGAGGGTGGTGTCGTCGTGGATCAGGCGCAGCTGGATGGGCGGGGCGCCGTGCCGGATGGCGTTGGTGACCAGCTCGCTCACCACCAGCTCCGCCGTGAACGCCGACTCGCTGATGCCCCACAGCGCCATCTGCGTCAGCACGTACTGACGGGTCCGGGCGACGAACGCGGGGTCGGCGGGTATCGACCAGGTCGCCACCCGCTCCGCGCGGAGCCCCCGGGTGCGGGCCAGCAGCAGCGCCACGTCGTCGGGAGCGCCGTTCGCGGGGAGCAGGGACTGCACGACGTCCTGACAGATGTCGTCCAACGCGCCCTTGCGGCCGGACAGCGCCTCGGCCAGCAGCTCCTGGCCGGCGTCGATGTCCCGGTCCCGGGTCTCGATCAGACCGTCGGTGTAGAGGGCGATGACCGTGCCCTCGGGCAGTTCGAGTTCGGCGGACTCGAAGGGCAGTCCGCCGAGGCCCAGGGGCTGTCCCGACGGCACTTCGACCTCCATGGGCCGTCCGTCCGGGTCCAGCACGACCGGCGGCGGATGCCCGGCACGGGCGAAGGTGCAGCGCCGGGTCACCGGGTCGTAGACGGCGTACAGGCACGTGGCGCCCACCTCACCGGTCACCCCCTCGCTGCCGGCCTCGGCGGACAGCCGTACGACGAGGTCGTCGAGGTGGGTGAGCAGTTCGTCGGGGGCGAGGTCGACATCGGCGAGGGTGCGCACGGCGGTCCGCAGGCGGCCCATGGTGGCGGAGGCCTGGACACCGTGGCCGACGACGTCGCCGACGACCATGGCCACCCGCATCCCGGACAGCGGGATGACGTCGAACCAGTCGCCGCCGACCCCGGCCTGCGCCGCCGGGAGGTAGCGGGAGGCGGCCTCCAGGGCGGGCATGCGCGGGAGGGTCTGGGGGAGGAGGCTGCGCTGGAGGGCGAGGGCGGTCTCGCGTTCGCGGGAGTACCGGCGGGCGTTGTCGATGCAGACGGCGGCGCGGGCCGTGACCTCCTCGGCCAGCAGCTCGTCGTCGGGGGTGAACGGGTCGAGCCGCTTGAAGCGGGTCAGGACGGCCACACCGAGGGTGGTGCCGCGGGCCCGGATCGGCACCGACATGGTGGTGTGGATGCCCAGTTCCTTGACCCGCTGGCTGCGTACCGGGTCCCAGGCGAGCCAGTCCGAGAGGGTGTTGGCGGGGTCCGTCGCCACGATCGTGTGCCCGACCGACAGGGACGCCGCCTGGGGGGAGCCGGCCGGGTAGACATCGGTCCGGCCCACCTCGACCACCGCCTCGGGGCAGCCGGGGGTCACCGACTGGTGGGCGGCGCGGCGCAGGGTGAAGGGCGCGGAGAGCGGGCCCTCGTGCGGTTCGTCGCCGTGGTCGAGGGACTGCATGAGGTCGACGCTGACGAAGTCGGCGAGGACCGGGACGCACACGTCGGCCAGCTCCTGGGCGGTCCGCCGCACGTCGAGGGTGGTGCCGATGCGGATGCTCGCCTCGTTGACCAGCTGCAGCCGCTGCCGCGCCAGGTACTGCTCGGTGATGTCGTGCCCGGTGACACAGACCCCGATCGGTGTCCCCGACTCGTCCGTGAGCGGGGCTATCGCCGCCGACCAGGCGTGGGCGCGGTTCTCGTCGGCCGCCCGCAGGAAGGTCTGCACGTCCTTGCGGCGGCCCAGCGCCAGAACCTCGCGCAGGTGCTGTTCCAGCTTCTCGCCCTGGCGGCCGCCCAGGATCTCGGACATGTGCAGACCCCGGAGGTTCTCCTCGGGCATCCCCACGGCGTCCGCCATGACGTCGTTGATGCCGCGCAGCCTGAGGCGGTCGTCGAAGACGGCCATGGCGCACGGCGACTGGAACATGACGGTCGCCGCGAGCGGATCGTCGCGCACCAACGGACCGGGATCGTCCAGCGGACAGAGAACCAGCCAGCTGCCGTTGCCGTCGGTGCTCTTCAGGCCCCGGTGGTGGGCGAGCAGCCACGCCGTCACCGTGCGCCCGTCGCGGTGACGCAACGCGAGCGTGCCGCTCCAGCTGCGACTGCCCGGCGGGGGCGGGAGGAAGGAGCCCCCGGGGGCCAGCAGCTCCTCGGCCGGGCGGCCCACGACCTCGGTCGCCTGCCAGCCCAGCAGACGACTGGCGCCCTCGTTCCACTCGACGATCGTGCCGTCGCCGTCCATGGCCGCCCGCGCGGTGGCGGCACCGTCCAGGGCATACGCAGGGGTGTCACCGAGCGTAACCTTGCGGCTCCTCATCGTCGCGTGTTCCATTCCGCCGGACCGAACGGGCTTACGGGCGAATTCCAGCCTATGCGTTCCGCCGGGAAAGCGGACGGGAAACCGTACCTCCGCGCGATTTGCTGAACCCGTGTTCGCAAGTGGCGCGAGGGGCTCTTGACGTCCCTGGGGCGGGTCGTCAGATTTTGTTCGGTCACGTTTTGTTCGGTCGCGATTGCCTGTGATGGCTTGTGGGGTCCTGCGCTCCACGGCTCCCGGAACGTCCCCCCGCACGTTCGACGAAGGGAACACGCACCATGACCGTCACCCGGAGATCCCTGCTCGTCGCGGGCACCTCCGCCCCGCTGGCGGGAGCGCTGGCGGGCACCGCGGCCGCCGCCCCCGGGCCACGCTCCGCGTCCACCCGCCGGACCGTCCCGCTCCGGGACGGCTGGCGCTTCGCCCTCGTCGACCCCGGCGGCATCACCGATCCCACCGGCGAGTACGCCGACGCCGCGCGCCCCGGGTACGACGACTCCGGCTGGCGGCGGGTCGCCGTCCCGCACGACTGGTCCATCGAACTCGCCCCGACCACCGAGCACGGCACCACCAGCGGCACCGGCTTCTTCCCCGGCGGCCTCGGCTGGTACCGCACCACCTTCACCCTGCCGCCCTCCCTCACCGGCAAGCGGATCTCGGTCGAGTTCGACGGCGTCTACATGGACTCCCACGTCCACTGCAACGGCACCGAGGTGGGCCGCCACCCCTACGGCTACACCGGCTTCGCCTTCGACCTCACCGACCTGCTGCACACCGACGGCACCACCGAGAACGTCATCGCCGTCAAGGTCCAGAACCGCCTGCCCAGCAGCCGCTGGTACTCCGGCAGTGGCATCTACCGTGAGGCCCGACTGGTCGTCACCGACCCCGTGCACGTGGCGCGCTGGGGCACCTGCGTCACCACACCGGACATCACCGAGCAGCGCGCCCTCGTCCGCGTCCGCACCACCGTCGTGAACGCCTCCGGCGGCACGGCGGACGTCGAGGTCGTCTCCCGCGTCGTCGACGCCCGCGGCCGGACGGTCGCCCGTACGTCCTCCACGGTCGCCGTCACCGACACCGCGACCGCGACCCACGAACTGACCGTCCGCGAGCCGAGACTCTGGGACTTCGCGGACCCGTACCGCTACACCCTCACCACCGAACTGCGCGTCGGCGGCCGAACCACCGACACCCGTCGCACCCCCTTCGGCATCCGCACCTTCCGCTTCGACCCCGACGAGGGCTTCCACCTCAACGGCACCCCGCACAAGATCAAGGGCGTCGACCTCCACCACGACCTGGGCGCGCTCGGTGCCGCCGTCAGCGCCGACGCGATCCGCCGGCAGATGACGATCATGAAGTCGATGGGGGTCAACGCCTTCCGCACCTCCCACAACCCGCCCTCGCCCGAGATGATCGAGGTCTGCGAGGAACTGGGCATCGTGATGACGGTCGAGGCCTTCGACTGCTGGCGCAGCCCCAAGACCCGCTACGACTACGGCCGTTTCTTCGACGAGTGGGCCGACCGGGACGTCACCGAGATGGTGCTGGCGGCCCGCAACTCGCCCGCCGTCCTCATGTGGTCGATCGGCAACGAGGTCTCCGAGTTCACCTCCACCGCCGGACTGGCCATGGCGGACCGGCTCATCGCCGCCGTCAAGGCCTCCGACGACACCCGCCCGATCGTCATCGGCTCCCACCGCCACCGCAGCGTCCCGGCCCCCGGGTCCCCCGGGGACCTGATCCTGGCCAAGCTCGACGGTCTGGGCCTCAACTACAACACCGCCAGGTCGGTGGACGCCCTGCACGCCCGCTACCCGCACCTGTTCCTCTTCGAGTCGGAGTCGTCGTCCGAGACCTCCACGAGAGGCGTCTACCAGGAGCCCGAGCGCCTCAACACGGGCGAGAACCACACCCCCGGCAGACGGGGCGTCTCCTCCTACGACAACAACCTCGCCTCCTGGACCATGAGCGGCGAGTACGGCCACAAGAAGGACCGCGACCGGAAGTGGTTCGCCGGACAGTTCCTCTGGTCGGGCATCGACTACATCGGCGAACCCACGCCGTACGACGTCTTCCCGGTGAAGGCGTCCTTCTTCGGCGCGGTCGACACGGCAGGCTTCCCGAAGGACATGTACCACCTGTTCAGAAGCCAGTGGACCAGCGAACCCATGGTCCATCTGCTGCCGATGACCTGGAACCACGCCGAGGGCGACACCGTCGAGGTGTGGGCCTACTCCAACGTCGCCACCGTCGAACTGTTCCTCAACGGCAAGTCCCTCGGAACGAGGAGGTTCGACGAGAAGCAGACCCTCGACGGGCGGTCCTACCTGGAGACCACCGAACCCACCGGCGACGACAAGACCTTCACCGACGGCCCTTACCCGGGCAGCTACACGAGCCCCAACGGCAGCGCGGGCAAACTCCACCTCACCTGGAAGGTGCCGTACACCCCCGGCGAGCTGAAGGCGGTCGCACGGCGCGACGGCAGGGTCGTCGCCACCGACGTCCTGCGCACGGCAGGCGCGCCGCACGCCGTACGGCTCACCACCGACCGCAGGTCCCTGCCGGCGGACGGGCGTTCGCTGGCCTTCGTCACCGCGGAGATCGTCGACGCCCGGGGCGTGGTGGTCCCCGACGCCGAGCACCTCATCACCTTCGACGTCCGGGGAGGCTCCCTCGCGGGCCTCGACAACGGCCGCCAGGAGAGCGCCGAGCGCTACCGCGCCTCCACCCGGACCGCCTTCGGCGGCAAGGCGCTCGCGATCGTACGGTCGGGCGTCGAGGCGGGGACGACGCGGGTGACGGCACGGGTGGAGGGGCTGCGCACCGGGAAGGTCAGCGTGCGGGCCACCCCTGCGCGCGACAGGTCGACGACCCCGGCCACCGCGTTCGAGCCCGAGCACCCGGCCTCCGTCACCTACCCTCACGCCGACGCCAGTTACTCGGGTCGCCCCGACACCCTGCCCGCCGCCGTGCTCGACGGCGATCCCGCCACCGGCTGGTCCAACGCCTTCCTCAAGGCGGCCACCGCCCTGCTGCCCGCGTTCAGCGGGGCACGGCCCGAGGACTGGATCTCGGTCGACTGGGGGCGGCCCGGGACGCTCGACCGGGTCGAGGTCTCCTTCACCGTCGACGCCGGGCACACCCTGCCCGAGGCTGTCGAGGTGGAGGTGTGGGACGGCGGACGGTACGTCCCCGTCGAGGGCGCGACGATCGACTGGGCCGCTGTCTCCGATGCCCCCACCGCGATCACGTTCACCCCGGTGCGCGGTTCCCGCGTCCGGCTCACGCTGACGAGCCGTCATCCGGGCGAGACGCGCGGCGCCGTGCGGATCAGCAGGCTGGACGTCCTCGCGGTCTGACCGCGTGGCGTCGGCGGGTGCGAAGCGGCCGCTTCGGTCCGGACGGGAAAACCAGTCCCGTCCGGACCGTTGACGGGCTGTCATGTCTCTAACAGCATGGCCAACGTCCGCATCTGGGAGCGCTCCCACGCACTGCCCCACCCGCGCCACCCGACAC
>NZ_JARGEE010000111.1:0-23097 GCF_033794485.1 Streptomyces sp. MB09-02B | reverse complement strand
GGGGGAGGGGCAATTTGTTTAAAAGAACAGCGGGCGCGCCGTGTGTGCCTCACAGCTCAGGGAGCACCCCCTACTCGCCGCCCACCCTCACACACGCAGGCCACCGGCTCAGGGCCCCGCTCAGGCCACCCGGGTCGCCCCCGCGTACGGCATCTCGTCCAGCGGTGCCACGCGCACCGGGGCCGAGGGGTTGGGGGCGTGGATCATCTGGCCGTTGCCGATGTAGATGCCCACGTGGCTGATGCCGGAGTAGAAGAAGACGAGGTCACCGGGGCGGAGTTCGGAGCGGGCCACACGGGGCCCGGCGTTGATCTGGGAGTAGGTGGTGCGGGGGAGGGAGACGCCGGCGGCGCGGTAGGCGGCCAGGGTGAGGCCGGAGCAGTCGAAGGCGTTGGGGCCGGTGGCGCCCCAGACGTACGGGCTGCCGATCTTGGAGTAGGCGTAGGAGACGGCCGCGGCGGCACGGGAGTTGGGCGCGTCGGTCGTGGCGGAGGCGGGGGAGACGGGGCCGGTGAGGCCTCGCTGGGCCGTGGTGGAGGAGCGCGAGGCGTGGCCCGTGGTGCCGCTGCGGGTGTCGAAGCGCGAGCGGTCCTCGGTGGTGAGTCGGCCGAGCAGCTGACGGGCGTCGGCCAGCTTGGAGGTGACGGTTTTCTTGTGCCGTTTCAGTTCCGTCTGCCGGGTCTTGAGCGTGCCCAGTTCCACGCGGGCGGCTCCGCGCAGGCGTTCGATCTCCAGCAGCTGCTTCTGCACGCTCGCCACGTCCGCGGAGTGCCGGCTGCCGACGCGTTCCGCGAGGGCGGCGCCGTCCAGGTACTGGTCGGGGTCGGCGGAGAGAGCGAGCTGCCAGGAGGGGGCGATGCCGCCGTCCCGGTACTGCGCCGCAGCCAGCGATCCGAGTTCGTCCCGGGCCGAGTTGAGCCGTTCGGTGCGGCGGGCGGCCTGGTCACGCAGTTCTTCGAGGTTCTCCTGCGCCTTGTCGGCCTTCTCCTTCGCGCCGTTGTACTTCTCGGTGGCGACCTCGGCCTGTTGGTACAGCTTGGCCACCTTCGCCCTGACCTGCTCGGGTGAGAGCTGCGGGTCGGCATGCCCGGTGCCGTCGAAACCGGTCGCGGTCGCCGCGCCCGCGAGGGCGATCGTCGCGGCCGTGCGGGCCGTATGGCCGCCGAGCGAGCGCTGTCTGGGCTTGCGGTGCGCTGCCACGTGGAGTCCACGTCCTCTCCGTACGACCGCCGTCCGCAGTACGAACATCGTCTGTCCGTACGGACCGCTTGGGGGGAGCGGTTACGCGTCCGGCGGCGGCCCGCACAGGGGGAGCGGGGCGCCGCCGGACCTTTCTCGGCGGTGGTGGCCGACTGCCGCCCCTGGCCCGGGCGGCGGTGGGGAGCCGGTCACCTGAGGGAGGACGCTAAACCTGACGGTGATGGCTCGGTAACGCGTTGTGCGGAAGTGGCGTGCACCGACTGCGAGGTGACCGTATGTGACCGAGATCTGGCCCTGGCGCCGCCGACTTCACGCTGTGCGATGACCGATGCGGAGATTTCGGACCGGCCGGGGGAGTCTCGGTGCTATGGAGCGCATATATGCAAGATCATCAGGGGGTGCCGCTCGCGGTCCCTTGTGCGCCCGCCCCGGTGCCCGGCGGGCCTCGGGCCCCTCATTAGGCTCCGCGCATGGACGTACTCATCCACATCCTCGTCGCCCTCCACATCATCGGCATCGCCTCCCTCCTGGGTGGTTTCCTCACCCAGCTGAAGGTCATGGGTCAGGGCACCGCGCGCTTCGTCCCCGCCATGCTGCACGGCGCCCTCACCATGCTCGTCACAGGCGCCCTCCTCGTCGGCCTCAACCAGGCCGACGACCAGCCCGTCAACAACATCAAGATCGGCATCAAGCTCGCCCTCCTGATCGTGATCCTCGGCCTGGTCTATGTGAAGCGCGACGAGGAGCCGGTGGAGAAGCCGCTCTTCGCCCTGGTGGGCGCGCTGACCACCGCGAACGTCTTCATCGCGGTGCTCTGGACCTGAGGCGAACCCTGTCCGTGAGCCCGCCCCGGCCGATCCCGGCTACGCCGGCCGCACCACGCTGTGGATCGAGGACTCGCCGTCGTAGAAGACCGACTCCTCGCGGACGTACGTGCCCGGCTTGGGGGCGTGGATCATCATGCCGTTGCCGATGTACAGGCCGACGTGGCCGATGTTGTCGTAGAAGAAGACGAGGTCACCCGGCTTGGCGTCGGCGAGGGGGACGGTGGTGCCCGCCGCGACCTGGTCGTAGGTGGTGCGCGGGAGGTCGACGCCGGCGGCCTTCCAGGCGGCCAAGGTGAGGCCGGAGCAGTCGTAGGAGCCGGGTCCGGTGGCGCCCCAGACGTACGGCTTGCCGATCTGCGCGCGGGCGAAGGCCAGAGCCTTGGTGGCCTTCGCCGCGTAGGTGGAGTCCTCGACCGGGGCGGTGGTCCCGGCGGTGCCCGGTGACGTCTCCGTGCCGCCGGCGGTCCCTCCCGGGGCCTCCTGGGTCTCCTGGGCGGTCGGGGTCTCCTGGATGCTCTGGGTCTCCTGGCTCGCCTGCGCCGCCTGCTGGCGCGCGAGCTCCTCCGCCTTGCGGTCGGCCTCCTCCTGCTCGCGCTGTTCGATCGCGGCGAGCCGGGCCTTCTCCTCGGCGGTGAGGGTGGAGAGCAGTTCGCGGGCCTCGGCGAGCTTCGCCTGGACCTTGGCCTTGCTCGTCTTGAGGGCGTTCTGCGACTCGGTGAGCTTCTCGAGGCTGTCGCTCGCCGTCCGGCGCTGCTCCGCCGCGTCGGCCTGCTCGGTGACGTACGCGTCGACCGCTTGCTTCTGACGGTCCGTCAAGCGGTCCATCAGCTGGTTCTGGTCGAAGTAGTCCTGCGGGTTGTCCGCCAGGAGCAGCGAGGCCTGGTCGGGGGTGGCCGCACCGGTGCGGTACTGGGCCGCCGCGAACGCACCCAGTTCCTCCCGCGCCTCGTTGAGTTTCTCCGTGCGCTGGGCGACGTCGTCGAGGAGGGTGTCGACCTTCTTCTTCTGCTTGGTCGTCCTCTCCTTGGCCGCGTTGTAGTTCTCGGTCGCCGACCCGGCCTGGCGGTAGAGGTCGTCGACCTTCTTCTCGACCTCCTCCAGGCTCGGCCTGTCGTCGCCGGAGGGGGCGGCGGTGGCCGTCTGGGAGAGCAGGGCCACGGAGGTGAGGGCGGCCGTGGCGAGAGCGGGGGTGCGTATGCCCGCGCGCGTCCGGCCGGTCGGACGCGGCTTGCGGTGCGGCGCCATGGTGCGGCGTCTCCTTCCGTTGTCCGCCTACCGAGTTAGCTGTCGGGTTCGGGCGCAAGCTTCGGAAGGTTTGCCCTACGACCCTTGCCGCGAGCGGCGGTCGGGTCGATTCACCCCAGAGGTCGGTGGGTCCCCGGCTCCGGCGCCGCAAGTGGCGTACCCGGACTCGGCGGAGGCCGTGCGGCCCGGCGACGTTCGCCGGTTGTGTCGTACGACCTAAAGAAGAAGCTAGCCAACTCGTGTGGCCCGTGTGAAGGTTGATGTTCGATATGCCCGATACGTTTTCGTGACCTTAGCCTCTTTCGCGCGACAGGCGGTACGCTCGATCGCTCACCGTCGTGAGGTGAGCGCGCTGAGTGGCGGGTGTGGACTTCCCGGGGCGGCCCCTCGCTGTCAGTGGGGGCGCCTAGACTCGGAGAGCGATGAGCAGCCTCTTTGACGACAGCTTCCTGGCGGACCTCCAGGCCCCCCGCGGCCACGCGGAGGAGCCCCCGCCACCGCCCGAGGACGACCACGTACCGGAGCCGCTTCCGGACGATCTGTTCGGCGGGAAGTTCGACGTGCCACCGGACCGGGACGAGTACTACCGGGGCGGCGCCCCGCGCCCGGCCATCGACGCGGCGGCCCTCCTGGACGGGCTGAACGAGAACCAGCGCGCGGCCGTGGTGCACGCCGGATCCCCCCTGCTCATCGTCGCCGGCGCGGGTTCCGGCAAGACCCGCGTGCTCACCCACCGCATCGCCCACCTGCTCGGCGAGCGGCAGGTCCACCCGGGCCAGATCCTCGCGATCACCTTCACCAACAAGGCCGCCGGTGAGATGAAGGAGCGCGTCGAGCAGCTCGTCGGCCCGCGCGCGCACGCGATGTGGGTCATGACCTTCCACAGCGCGTGCGTCCGGATCCTGCGGCGCGAGTCGAAGAAGCTCGGCTTCACGTCCTCCTTCTCGATCTACGACGCCGCCGACAGCAAGCGGCTGATGGCGCTCGTCTGCCGTGATCTGGACCTCGACCCGAAGCGCTTCCCGCCCAAGTCCTTCAGCGCCAAGATCTCGAACCTGAAGAACGAGCTGATCGACGAGGAGGACTTCGCCGCCCAGGCCGCCGACGGCTTCGAGAAGACCCTCGCCCAGGCCTACGCGCTCTACCAGTCCCGCCTCCGCGAGGCGAACGCGCTGGACTTCGACGACCTGATCATGACGACGGTCAATCTGCTGCGCGCCTTCCCGGACGTCGCCGAGCACTACCGCCGTCGCTTCCGTCATGTCCTCGTCGATGAGTACCAGGACACCAACCACGCCCAGTACGCCCTGGTCAGAGAGCTGGTCGGCACCTCCGAGCACCCGGTCGACGTACCGCCCAACGAGTGGGACGTGCCTCCGGCCGAGCTGTGCGTCGTGGGTGACGCGGACCAGTCGATCTACGCCTTCCGCGGCGCGACCATCCGCAACATCCTCCAGTTCGAGGAGGACTACCCGAACGCGACCACGATCCTGCTGGAGCAGAACTACCGTTCCACGCAGACCATCCTGAGCGCGGCCAACGCGGTCATCGAGCGCAACGAGTCCCGCCGCCCGAAGAACCTGTGGACCAACGCGGGCGCGGGCGCGCAGATCACCGGCTATGTCGCCGACACCGAGCACGACGAGGCCCAGTTCGTCGCCGACGAGATAGACCGCCTCACGGACGCGGGCGACGCGAAGGCCGGCGACGTCGCCGTCTTCTACCGGACGAACGCCCAGTCCCGCGTCTTCGAAGAGGTGTTCATCCGCGTCGGCCTGCCCTACAAGGTCGTCGGCGGCGTCCGCTTCTACGAGCGCAAGGAGGTCCGGGACGTCCTCGCGTATCTGCGGGTCCTGGCGAACCCGGAGGACTCCGTCCCGCTGCGCCGCATCCTCAACGTGCCCAAGCGCGGTATCGGCGACCGGGCCGAGGCGATGATCGACGCCCTCTCCCAGCGGGAGAAGATCAGCTTCCCGCAGGCGTTGAAGCGGGTGGACGAGGCGTACGGCATGGCGGCTCGGTCGACCAACGCGGTCAAGCGGTTCAACACGCTGATGGAGGACCTGCGGACCGTCGTCGAGTCCGGCGCCGGACCGGCCACGGTCCTGGAAGCGGTCCTCGAACGCACCGGGTATCTGGCCGAGTTGCAGGCCTCCACCGACCCCCAGGACGAGACGCGTATCGAGAACCTCCAGGAACTCGCCGCCGTCGCCCTGGAGTTCGAACAGGAAGCCGGTGCCGGAGAGGGCGAGGCCGAGGGTGAGGCGGCGGGTACGACAACCGTCGGGCTCTCCGACTTCCTGGAGCGGGTGGCGCTGGTCGCCGACTCCGACCAGATCCCCGACGAGGAGGAGGACGGCTCGGGCGTCATCACGCTCATGACCCTCCACACCGCCAAGGGCCTGGAGTTCCCGGTGGTCTTCCTCACCGGCATGGAGGACGGCGTCTTCCCGCACATGCGCGCCCTCGGCCAGACCAAGGAACTGGAGGAGGAGCGCCGCCTCGCGTACGTGGGTATCACCCGTGCCCGTGAACGGCTCTACCTCACCCGGTCGACGCTGCGCAGCGCCTGGGGCCAGCCCTCGTACAACCCGCCGTCCCGGTTCCTGGAGGAGATCCCGGCCACTCACCTGGAGTGGAAGCGCACGGGCGCCTCCGCACCCGTGTCCTCGGGTCCGGCGGCCGGCATCGCGGCCTCGCTGTCGTCCTCCCGCTCCCGTTCCTCGGCCCGCGGCGCGTCCGGCTTCGCGACCCGCCGCGGCGACGAGAAGCCGGTGGTCTCCCTCGCCGTGGGCGACCGCGTCACCCACGACCAGTTCGGCCTCGGCACGGTCGTCGGCGTCGGGGGGTCGGGAGCGAACGCGGAGGCGACGATCGACTTCGGCGACACCAAGCCGAAGCGGCTGCTGCTGCGGTACGCGCCGGTGGAGAAGCTGTAGCGGACGGGCCCGTGCCGCACATACGACACGGGCCCCTGCTGCTCGCAGCAGGGGCCCGTTCTTCGTGTCTGTGTGCTGCGCCCGCCGGGGGCGCCGCGAGAGGTGACTGTTACGTCGGGTCCAATGCATGGCTGCGCAGCCACGGCAGCGGGTCGATGGCGGAGCCGCCCGCCGGATGGACCTCGAAGTGCAGGTGCGGGCCGGTCGAGTTGCCCGAGTTGCCCGAGTAGGCGATGGTGTCGCCGGCCTTGACGGTCGTACCCGAGGCGACCTTGTACGTGGAGAGGTGGCAGTACCAGGTCTCGGTGCCGTCCTTGGCGGTCACGATGACCATGTTGCCGTAGGCGCTGTTCCACTGGGTGTGCACGGTGCCGTCCGTCGCGGCCATCACCGGAGTGCCGTACGAGACGGGGAAGTCGATACCGGTGTGCAGGGACATCCAGTTGACGCCGGACTGTCCGTAGTACGCGCTGAGCCCGTGCTTGGCGACCGGCAGCGCGAACTTCGGCCGCAGTCGCTCCTTGCGGGCCGCCTCGGCGGCGGCCTTCTTCTGCTCCAGCTCCTGCTGCGCCTTGAGGTCGATGCGCTCCTGCGTCCGGCTGGCCCGGTCGGCGAAGTCGTCGGCCTCGGCGGAGAGGCTCTCCAGCTGGGTGTCGAGCTGGTTGTTGGCGGTGGACGGCTTCACGGCGGTGGCGTCCGACTTGACCGACGCCGTCGTCTCCGTGTCGTCGGACGTGGCACCGACCGAGGCCGCCGCGATCCCGGCGACCCCCATGACACAGGCCGAGGGAACGGCCACGGTCAGCAGGGCGGAACGTTTGGCCGGAGCCTTCCGGCGTGACCGTGAGGCCGCGCGGGTGGCCGCCCGGCCGGGGCCCGCGCTCCGGGTGGCCGCCGTGGCGACCTCCTCCTCGCCGTCGAGGAGTGCCGCACGTTCCGCGCCGTCGGTCTCGAACTCGCCGTCCGCCGAAGGGTGTTCGTCCTGGTCGTACGGGGCGATCTGCTCGAAGGTGGCGGTCGCCTGCTGGTGGAAGTCCGTGGCCTCGGCCGACAGGTCCACCATGACGGTCTGCGGGTGGTCGTGCGCGTCGTACGACTCGGAGGCGCCGCCGGAGTGTTCGTACGACTCGGCCGCGCTGCCATCGTGCTCGTCGCCGACGGGTGTGCCGTCGCTGTTCCACTGGGTGGCGTCGAAGGCGCCCGTGTCGAAGTGCTGGGTGCCGATCCACTGCTGGGTCTGGTCGCCCTGCCCCAACTGGTCCGCGTCGTCGGACTGTTCGGCCTGCAGCCAGCCGCTCGCGTCCCACTGGCCGCTCGCGTCGGGGCCCGTCGGCTGCGTCGGAACCTGGGAGAGGTGTTCGTAGCCGGACGACCAGGACGTCGTGTCGTAACTGCCCGTGTCGTACGCGGCCTGGTGCTGCGCGGCGTACGGGTCGTAGTTCAGCGTCTGGTGGCTGCCGGTCGACCACTGGGTGGCGTCGTAGGAGCCGGTGCCGCTGTCGTTGCCCGGCATGTCGCCGAAGAGGGGGTCGACCGCGAAGGTGCCCGTGGCGTTCGCGGTGTTCGCGTGGGAGCCGGTTTCGAAACCGGTGGCGGGGTACTCGCCGTACGTGGTGAAGTCGCCGTAGCCGCCTTCCTGGTGGCCGTACGACGCGTAGTGCGCCGGGTCGGCTTCAGAAGCCGGAGCCGGGGGTGTTGCGGTCCCCGACGGGTGACGATCGTTCACCAACTTCTCTTTCGCCTCGACGACAGGGGCTGGCAGAGCAGTGCGGTGACTGTACCCGGCGGTATGCGGGCGCGACAATCTTCAACGGGTTTCACGCGCGCAGGAAACGGGCATTCGAGCGTCTTTCGGCGGTCTGTGGGCACGACTTTGGCCTGGCGTTCGAAGATTGTTCGATAGTCGATCGCTGTGTGCGGCATGTGGGACGCCCGTGGCGACGGGGGTGAGACGTTTCTCCGGGTGACGGCGGCCCGACCGTGGGGCGCGTAGTTGCCGTCGGGAGGGGTGTCCCGAGTCGGGCGCGTGGCGGGGGCGCGTGGGCGCGCGCCGCGTTTACCGCCTTACGTCCGCATTTCGCCGTCTGTGGCGAGCGTCACTGCCTCAGGTCGCCGTCAAGTCGCCGTCAGGCCGCCGTCAAGCCACGGTCAGGCCGCCTGGGTGGGCCGTCGTGCGTGTGCCCGTCTGCGACGTGTCGAGCGCCTCCCGGATTCCGGTGGCGACGGCGGGGTGCACGGGCAGGGCGAGATGGCCGATCCCGGTGACCCTGATGTTCTGTGCCATCAGGTCCGGATGGTCGACGCAGGCGCTCTCCGGCGGAGTCATCACATGGTCGAAATCGCTCCAGAACGCCACGAAGTGCGTACGACAGCCCGGTGCCGGCTCCCGCAGTTCCGCCATCAGGTCCGAACCGGGCCGCATCTGCCGGACGATCGGGTGGGCGTCCGCCAGTGGCACGGCCCGGGTGCCGCCGTGCGGGGTCCCGAGCGTGACGAGCGTACGGACGCGGTGGTCACCGCCGAGGCGCTGCACGTAGTAGCGGGCTATCAGCCCGCCGAGGCTGTGGCCGACGACGTCCACCCGCTCCTGGCCCGTGCGCTCGCAGATGTCCTCGACGTGTCGGCCGAGCAACTCGGCGGCGGCGCGGATGTCGCAGGTGAGGGGCGAGTAGTTGAGCGACTCGAGGTGGCGGCCCCCGGCCCCCGCGAGGGAGCGGCGCAGCAGGACGAAGACCGAGCGGTTGTCGATGAACCCGTGCAGCAGGACGACCGGCGGCTTCTCCTCGGTCGGGAGCCGGGGCGTGTCGGGCGTGGGGAGCGTGGGCGCGGCCCTTCGTTCCTGCGTCATCCCGGACGGATAGAGCAGCAGATGCCCCGCGAGGATCGCCAACTCCAGGGCGGTCGCCTTGAGAAGGGCCACGGACAGGCCTGTCAGCCGGGTCGGCAGGAATCGCTCGCAGAGCGGAACAAGGGGCGCTACCGCCTTGGTGACCTTCATGCCCGACCTCCCGTCGGCAGACGGGCGGACGCTTCTGTCCCCCGTGTGCCCTAAGTGGAGAGAGCGGCGGTGCGGGCGGCGGACGGCGGGTGCGATGCGACGTGACGCGGTGCGTGTGGCGTGCGTGACGTGCGGTGCGTGTGCGGCGTGTGGGACGCCGATCACGCGACGAGGGGTCCTGCCCTCCTGACTCCCCGCTGCCCTGCCCTCTGCCGTCTGCCGGTGCCGATCCGTCCCGCCACCGTGGCCTCCCGCGGGCGGTGGGTCGGTGCGGCCCCTTCCGACGACTCTCCTTTGCGCACGCCTCCCCGTGGCGCGCACGCCACGGGAGCCTCCGGCCGGCGGCCCGGAAACGGTCCGGATGCCGCGATCACCTCCGTGATCACCTCGGTCCCCGCGACGCGTGAGCCGCGGAATCCGGGAGCAGTGCGCGGCGAACGTGTCCCACCGTGTGATTTCCCCCTCGCTCTGCACCGCGAAACTGCCGGTTGCGGGATCCTGGAGATAACGTTCGTTCACTTCGCCGGTATGCGGTGTGGGTAGGTGTTCCATGGACCTGGGGCCGTGATGTATGCGGTTCGCCTGGTTCGTGCGGCAGTTTCCGCCGTGTTCCGTCATGGGTCGGTGCAGTCGTTTGATGGAGGCAGTGATGGGTGTGGCAGCCGGTCCGATCCGCGTGGTGGTGGCCAAGCCGGGACTCGACGGCCACGATCGCGGGGCCAAGGTGATCGCGCGGGCGCTGCGCGACGCCGGTATGGAGGTCATCTACACCGGCCTCCACCAGACTCCCGAGCAGATCGTCGACACCGCGATCCAGGAGGACGCCGACGCGATCGGTCTCTCCATCCTCTCCGGCGCCCACAACACGCTCTTCGCGGCCGTCATCGAACTCCTCAAGGGCCGCGACGCCGAGGACATCCTGGTCTTCGGCGGCGGCATCATTCCCGAGGCGGACATCGCGCCGCTGAAGGACAAGGGTGTTGCCGAGATCTTCACGCCGGGGGCGACGACGGCGTCGATCGTGGAGTGGGTGCGGGCGAACGTGCGGCAGCCCGCGGGGGCTTGAGCGGGGGGTGTGGGCGGGGGGCGTTGTCGACTGCCGGCCCGGTGGGGCTTCTCGCGCAGTTCACCGCGCCCCTGAAAAGCAGGGGCTGCGCCCCGTGCTTTGCGAGCTGGTCGCCCCGTCGCCCTCCGGCCGCCGCCGCGTCGTCGTCTTTGAGGCCCGCAGGGCCTGATTTCACGCACCCCCCGGGGGCACCAGCTCCGCTCTCATCGTTGCTCGTAGGCGCAAGGTCGTCGTCAGGCGCTGGAACGCCTCGGCCCAGTACCCCCCGGCCCCGGGCGCCGCATCCTCCGCGTCCTCCGGCGTGGCCGTCAGCGGTTCGAGACGCACCGTTTCCGCGGGGTCCAGGCACCGCTCGGCCAGCCCCATCACGCCACTGAAGCTCCAGGGATAACTCCCGGCGTCCCGCGCGATGTTGAGCGCGTCCACCACGGCCCGCCCCAGCGGCGGAGCCCACGGCACCGCGCACACCCCGAGCAGCTGGAACGCCTCCGACAGGCCGTGCGTGGCGATGAACCCCGCCACCCACTCGGCCCGCTCCCCGCTCTCCAAGGTCGCCAACAGCTTCGCCCGCTCGGCCAACGACACCGCGCCCGGCCCGCCGGCCTCCGGCGTGGACGGCGCCCCCAGCAACGCCCGCGACCACCCCGGGTCCCGCTGCCGCACCGCCGCCCGGCACCATGCCCCGTGCAACTCGCCCTGCCAGTCGTCCGCTACCGGCAGCGCCACGATCTCCTCCGGCGTACGCCCCCCGAACCGCCGCGACCAGGCCCCGAGCGGTGCCGCCTCCACCAGCTGGCCCAGCCACCACGAGCGTTCACCCCGGCCGGCCGGGGCCTTGGGGAGCACACCGTCGCGCTCCATGCCGGGATCGCACTCGTGCGGGGCCTCGACCACGATCGTGGTCGCCCCGGAGGCCGCCGACGCGCCGCCGGTGTGGTCGACGGCCACGCACGCGGTCGCCCGCCTCGCCATCCGCCGCGCGAGCGCCGAGTCCGGCAGCGCGGACAACAACTCCGCGGCCGTGGCGCGGACGTTCCGGCTGCGGTCGGCCAACGCGGCCTCCAGGAAGGGCTCGTCCGCCGCCTCCAGTCCCGTACGGAGCGTGTCGAGGAACATGAGCCGGTCCTCGGCCCGCTCCGTCGACCACGTGGACGACAGCACCTCACGCGCAGCGGCGGCATCCTGGGCCCGTATCGCCGTGAGCAGGGCGACGCGCTCCGCGAACAGGCCCTCCTGCCAGAGCCGTCGGACCCGCTCGGGTTCGTCCGGGCCGGGGAGCACCTCGCCGCCACCGGGCGCCGCACGCAACGCGAAACGCCAGTCAGGGTTCAGCCGGGCCAGCCACAGGGCCCGCGCGCCCGCGAAGGCGAGCACGGCGGGACGCAGATCCGTACGGCCACGAGCCGCGTCCAGCAGGGCGGGCAGGACCTCCGGAGGCGCGGAGTAACCGTATGCGTTGGCCAGGGCCAGCCACTGGGGGAGGAGTTCCATCAGGTCGGGTGCCGTGCCCCGGCGTCCACCGCCGGGGCCGGGGCGGTCGGCCAGCAGTGTCGTCAGCCGCCGCGTCGCGGCCGGTGACAGAGGCGGACGTGGGTCCGGTGCCGCCGGTGCGGGCCGCGCCGCCGCCCGTACCGGCCGTATCCCCGCCCTGCGCCGGACGGTCGCCACGGCCGCCGCGTCCAACAGGGCGACCGGCGCCTCCCGGCCCGACACCGCCCCCGGCGGCGTACGCCGGTCCGTGCCGAGCAATGCGGTGGTGACCAACTCCTCCCAGGCGAGCGCCGGCTCGGCCGCCGCGAGGGAGGGAACGCCTGGGGTGCTGCTCATGTGGGGTCCTTCCGTACGGCGACAGTGGGGTGAGGCAGAGAGGGTGTGGCGGGGCCGAGGACGCGGGGAGGCCGCTGCCCGGGGAGGCCGCACACGGCGGTGGCAGCCGTCCACGACCGACCGCCGGCCTCGCCGCTGCTCCCTCCATTGCCGCTGCCACGGGCGTTGGCGGACTCGTGCAGCGGTCCGCCGTCTCGTCTCAACACAGCGCCACCGCCTGCCCGGTGGACTGCGTGGCACCCTCGCGGTCGACGGCCCAGGCCGTCAGTGGTGTGAAGCCGTGATGGCCGCACTCCCCGAAGACCGTGAGGGGTTCCCCGCCGGAGAGCGCGACCAGGCGCCAGAGACCGGGGCGGGAGCGGGCGGAAGAGGTGAGAGGAAGGGCGAGATCGCTGTCGGCGTCGATCAGTTGCCAGGAGTCGCCGTCCGGGGCGGGTACGACACGGGTGAGCGTGACCGGGTACGAGTCGAGCCAGGGGTCGCCCTGGAGGGCCGCGCCGTACCGGGCGGCCGCCTCGGACGGGGTGACGCCCGGCGGGCGTACGGACGAGGGCTCGGGCGCGGTGAAGCGCTCGCCCAGTGACGCGCGCAGCTGTCCTGCGCCCGGATACGCCGTGACTTCGGCCTCGAAGGCCAGCCCCACCGGGAGCGACAGCTCGGGGGCGCGGCCGGCGGCCCCGTAGGAAAGGAGCAGTGCCGTACGGCCCGAACCGGTGCCGTACAGCCAGATGCGGCGGGTGGTGAGGCGGGAGTCGGAGGTGTCGTACTGGGCGAGAGTGAGCCAGCGGTCTCGGACCGGTGGGCCGTCCGGGGAGCCGGACAGTCCGATCCGGGAGCGGACCGTGGCCGCGAGACCCTCCGGGAGGTGGTCGCGGCGCAGCCACCCCTGGTCCAGCAGATGGAGGAGGGCGGACTCCTCCAGGAGACGGACCGGCCAGCCCGGGCCCGAGCCCGGTATCGCACCCAACTCCCGCACCCGGGCCGCCAGTCCGGGTGCCTGGGCGTCGACCATACGGGCCGCCGTCTCCTCCCAGAGCGCGTAGCCCGCCTGTTCCGCGGCGGCCAGGCCGCCGCGGAACAGGTCGGTCAGGCGCTGTTCGAGCTCCGCCGCGCCCGCGGTGATCCGGTCGGCGCGCCGCTCGGCTCGGCGCCGCGCCGCCTCGGGGTCAGCGGACGTGGCCCCAGATGCCGCGTCCGTCCTCGTCGTCCTCTCCGCTGCGCGCGTGCGGCGGCCGGCAAGCCACTGCTGCGCCCAGTCCGGCGCCTGACCAGGAGGCACCGCGGTGTCGTCGCCCGCCCAGAGCAGGAGCAGCCCCAGCGCATGCTTGCACGGGAACTTCCTGCTCGGACAACTGCACTTGTAGGCGGGCCCGGTGGAGTCCGCGACGTCGATCACTGTTTGATACGGCTTGCTGCCACTGCCTTTGCATAGTCCCCACACCGTCCCCTCGTCCGAAGTACCCGCCGACGACCAAGGTCCGGCCACGGCGAGTTTGCTTCCGGCTTTGCGCGACGCTGCGTCAGGTGCCAATGCCAGCACCTGCTCAGCCGTCCAGCGCACCCCCTGCTGAGTCATGTTCTGAAGGTAGATCCCACCACTGACAATTGGCTTGCGCGATCCAATTTCCCCAGGTCAGACTGGATTGTCAGTGGCGTGGTGCAGTGTGGTCAGCAGATCCGAACCGGCCGAGCTGGAGGGGGACTCAGCCATGCCTGCGTCTGCTGGAACGACCACTGTCGACCCGAGCCACAACCAGTCCGCGCCCGCGAACACGCACACGGACACGCGTGGGGAGGCGCGCCCGGACACGCACCCGGGCGCCCGCCCCGACGGCGAGGTGCTGCGGGCGCACGCGGAGCACGCCTTCGCCCGTGAACTCGCCGCGCTCGCCGCCCAGGACGACCGGCCCAGGCCGGCCCGCTGGAAGCTGTCGCCGTGGGCCGTCGCCACCTATCTGCTCGGTGGAACGCTGCCGGACGGCACGGTCATCACACCGAAGTACGTCGGACCGCGCCGCATCGTCGAGGTCGCCGTCACCACGCTCGCCACCGACCGCGCGCTGCTCCTGCTGGGCGTGCCCGGCACCGCCAAGACCTGGGTCTCCGAACACCTGGCGGCGGCCGTCAGCGGTGACTCCACGCTGCTCGTGCAGGGCACGGCGGGCACCCCGGAGGAGGCGATCCGGTACGGCTGGAACTACGCGCGGCTGCTCGCCCACGGCCCGAGCCGCGACGCCCTCGTGCCCAGCCCCGTCATGCGGGCCATGGCGGAGGGCATGACGGCACGCGTCGAGGAGCTGACCCGGATCCCGGCCGACGTCCAGGACACGCTGATCACGATCCTGTCCGAGAAGACGTTGCCGATACCGGAGTTGGGGCAGGAGGTGCAGGCCGTCCGCGGCTTCAACCTCATCGCCACGGCCAACGACCGCGACCGGGGCGTGAACGACCTGTCGAGCGCGCTGCGCCGCCGCTTCAACACCGTGGTGCTGCCGCTGCCGGAGAGTGCCGACGCCGAGGTCGACATCGTCTCGCGCCGCGTCGACCAGATCGGCCGGTCCCTCGACCTGCCGGCCGTGCCCGACGGCGTCGACGAGATCCGCCGCGTCGTCACGGTCTTCCGTGAGCTGCGCGACGGCGTCACGACCGACGGCCGGACGAAGCTGAAGTCGCCCAGCGGCACGCTGTCCACCGCCGAGGCGATCTCCGTCGTAACGAACGGGCTTGCCCTCGCCGCGCACTTCGGCGACGGCGTCCTGCGCCCCTCCGACGTCGCCGCCGGCATCCTCGGCGCCGTCGTCCGCGACCCCGCCGCCGACCGCGTCATCTGGCAGGAGTACCTGGAGGCCGTCGTCCGCGAACGCGACGGCTGGACCGACTTCTACCGAGCCTGCCGGGAGGTGAGCGCGTGAGCGAGCGGGCGGAGGGAGCGCCGCCGGGCGGCGGCGCCGTCAGGACCGACGGGGCAGGCCACGGGCCGCTGTTGCTCGGGGTGCGGCATCACGGGCCGGGGTCGGCACGGGCGGTGCGGGCGGTGTTGGACGCGGCCCGGCCGCGGGTGGTGCTGATCGAGGGTCCACCGGAGGCCGACGGGCTGATCCCGCTGGCGGCCGACGAGGACATGCGGCCCCCGGTCGCCCTCCTCGCCCACGCGGTCGACGAGCCCGGCCGGTCCTCCTTCTGGCCCTTCGCCGAGTTCTCCCCGGAGTGGGTGGCCATCCGCTGGGCCCTGGCGCACGGCGTGCCGGCCCGCTTCATCGACCTGCCGGCCGCGCACTCGCTGGTCCGGGAGCACGAGGAGGACGCCGACGCGGAGCCGGAGGGGTCGGCCTCGCCTCCGGAGGAGGAACCGCTCCGCGGCGACCCGCTGGCCGCGCTCGCCGAGGCCGCCGGGTACGACGACGCCGAGCGGTGGTGGGAGGACGTGGTCGAGCACCGGGGGACGGGCGGGGACGTCTTCGCGCCGTTCGCCGTGCTCGAGGAGGCCATGGGGGTGCTCCGGGAGGCGTACGGCACCGGGGGCCGCGACCGGGACCTGGTGCGCGAGGCGTACATGCGGTTGCAGGTCCGGGCCGCGCAGAAGGAGTTCGGGGACGACGGCGTGGCGGTCGTGTGCGGGGCCTGGCATGTCCCCGCGCTGCGGCAGAAGCGGACCGTGGCCGCCGACCGCGCGCTGCTGAAGGGGCTGCCCAAGGTCAAGGCCGACATGACCTGGGTGCCGTGGACGAACCGGCGACTGGCCCGGGCCGGCGGTTACGGCGCGGGCATCGACTCGCCGGGCTGGTACGGGCACCTGTTCGGTGCGCCCGACCGTCCGGTGGAGCGTTGGCTCACCAAGGTGGCCGGACTGCTGCGCGAGGAGGACCGGATCGTCTCCTCCGCGCACGTCATCGAGGCGGTACGGCTGGCCGAGACGCTCGCCGCGATGCGCGGGCGCCCGCTGCCCGGCCTGACCGAGACCACCGACGCCGTACGGGCGGTGATGTGCGACGGCTCTGACGTACCGCTGTCGCTGGTGCGGGACCGGCTGGTGGTCGGGGACGCCCTGGGAGAGGTGCCGGAGTCCGCGCCGACGGTGCCGTTGCAGCGGGACCTCACGCGGCTGCAGCGGCGGCTGCGGCTCAAGCCGGAGGCGCTGGAGCGGGAGTTGGAGCTCGACCTGCGGAAGGAGAACGACGCGGAGCGCAGCCGACTGCTGCACCGACTGCGGCTGCTCGGCGTCGCCTGGGGCGAGCCGACCACCTCGCGCGGCAGCACGGGCACCTTCCGGGAGACCTGGCGGCTGCGCTGGGAGCCCGAACTGTCCGTGCGCGTCGCCGAGGCCGGTGTCTGGGGGACCACCGTGCTCGCGGCGACGACCGCGAAGGCCGAGGCGGACGCCGTCACGGCCCGCTCTCTCGCCGACATCACCGGCCTCGCCGAGCACTGCCTCCTCGCCGAACTCCCGGACGCCCTGCCCGTGGTGATGCGCGTCCTCGCCGACCGCGCCGCCCTCGACGCCGACGTCGGCCACCTCGCCCAGGCGCTCCCGGCGCTCGTCCGCTCCCTCCGCTACGGCGACGTCCGCGCCACCGACACCCGGGCACTGGCCGAGGTCGCCGCGGGCCTCGCGGAGCGCGTCTTCGTCGGACTGCCGCCCGCGTGCGCCGCGCTCGACGCGGAGGCGGCCCAGGAGATGAGCCGCCATGTCGACGCCGTGCACGGGGCGGTGGGGCTGCTGGACGACGCTGTGCCGGGGGAGCGAGCGGCACGGGACGACGCCGTGCAGGGCGAACGGGCGGCGGCGGTACGGGGCGGCGGCCTGCGGCCCCGATGGCACTCGGTGCTCCACGTGCTGTCGGGACGGGACACGGTGCCCGGTGTCATCCGGGGGCGGGTCGTACGACTGCTGCTGGACGACGGGGAGTTGGCACAGGACGAGGCCGCCCGGCTCATGGGGCTCGTGCTCTCGCCGGGTACGGCACCGGCCGACGCGGCCTCCTGGATCGAGGGCTTCGTCGGCGGAGGCTCCGGCGGCGGGATGCTGCTCGTCCATGACGAACGGCTCCTGGGGCTGGTGGACGCCTGGCTCACCGGTGTGCCGGGGGACGCGTTCACGGACGTACTGCCGTTGCTGCGCCGGACGTTCTCGGCGTACGAGCCGGGGGTGCGCCGGACACTCGGCGAGCTCGTCCGCCGCGGGCCGGACCGGCGGACGAGTGCGACGGCCGCTGGTGGCGGCATACCGGGTTTCGCCGACGAACTCGACAGCGACCGCGCCGACGCGGTGCTGCCGGTGGTGCGGCTGCTGCTCGGTCTGGACGACGACCGCGAGGGCGCTCGGGGAGGCAGCGGCTCCGGGGAGAACGCCGGGCAGGAGAACGGCGGGCAGCAGAACGCCGGGCAGAAGAGTGGCGGGCCGGAGAGTGGCGGGACGGGTCTGACTGAGCAGAAGAAGGCCGGCGACAACGACCTTGTGGGGGTGGCGGGATGACGAGTGACGGACTGCGCGAGCCGAGGCGGGCCGCCGGAGCGCGAGACGGTGGGGACGGGACCGGTCATGGGCACGGGTCGCGCTCGGGTGACCGTCCGGCGACGGTCACGGTGATGCCCCTCTGGGTCCGGTTCCGTGCGGGGGCGGACCGATGACGGCCGAGGCCGAGGTGGATGTGGCCGCCGAGCGGTTGCGGCGTTGGCGGCTGGTGCTGGGCGGGGAGGCCGCGGACGGTACCGGGTGCGCGCTCGGCGGGCGGGACGCGGCGATGGACCAGGCGTTGACCGCCCTGTACGGGAAGGGCGACAAGTCGGGGGTGGGGCAGAACCGTTCAGCGGGGCTCGGGGCGTCGGCGCCGTCCGTGGCGCGCTGGCTGGGGGACATCCGGACGTACTTCCCCTCCTCGGTCGTCCAGGTGATGCAGCGGGACGCCATCGACCGGCTCGGACTCTCCGCGCTGCTGCTGGAGCCGGAGATGCTGGAGGCGGTCGAGGCCGACGTCCACCTGGTCGGCACCCTGCTCTCCCTCAACAAGGCCATGCCGGAGACGACGAAGGAGACCGCGCGGGCCGTCGTACGGAAGGTCGTCGAGGATCTGGAGAAGCGCCTCGCGACCCGTACCCGGGCCACCCTCACCGGCGCACTCGACCGCAGCGCGCGCGTCAACCGGCCGCGCCACCACGACATCGACTGGAACCGCACGATCGCGGCCAACCTCAAGAACTACCTGCCGGAGTACCGGACCGTGGTACCCGAGCGGCTCATCGGGTACGGCCGGGCCTCGCAGTCGGTGAAGAAGGAGGTCGTCCTCTGTATCGACCAGTCGGGGTCCATGGCGGCATCCGTCGTCTACGCCTCCGTGTTCGGTGCGGTGCTGGCGTCCATGCGGTCCATCAGCACGCGGCTCGTCGTCTTCGACACGGCCGTCGTCGACCTCACCGACCAGCTCGACGACCCGGTCGACGTCCTCTTCGGCACCCAGCTCGGTGGCGGCACGGACATCAACAGAGCCCTGGCGTACTGCCAGTCGCAGATCACCCGGCCAGCGGACACCGTGGTCGTGCTGATCAGCGACCTGTACGAGGGCGGCATACGCGACGAGATGCTGAAGCGGGTGGCGGCGATGAAGGCGTCGGGGGTGCAGTTCGTGGCCCTGCTCGCGCTCTCCGACGAGGGGGCACCGGCGTACGACCGCGAGCACGCGGCGGCCCTCGCGGCGCTCGGCGCACCCGCGTTCGCCTGCACGCCCGACCTCTTCCCGGAGGTGATGGCGGCGGCGATCGAGAAGCGGCCGTTGCCGATACCTGACAGCCCGTGAGGGCGTGGATGGGGGCGTGAATGGGGGAGTGTCACGGCGGCCGTGAGCGTTGCGGCAGACGGTAACCGGACAGGGGAGGTTGAAAAGCAGACATGAGAACGCGTCGGTGACAGGGGGCTTGCGCGACGGCGGGCGTCCCGTGCGAGGATCTGCAACACTTCACACCCTTCACACGGGTGTTCGTATCTCGCGCATCATCGCCCCGTACTCCGCCGTTCCCCCACACCGGAGGATCGTCCGTCTTGACCTCAGTGACCGCGCTTCCGGGCGCCGGTGCCGTCCTGCGCGTGGCGCGCGGGGCCGCCGGATGCCGTCCGGTGCGGGTGGCGCTGTTGGTGGGAGGGCTGTTCGTGCTGGGCGTTCTGTGCGGGGAGCGGGCGAGCGCCGCGGACGGGGCACCGACTTCGCCGCCCCTCCTGGCCACCGTCACGCAACACGTCGCAGGACCCGCCGCTGAGCGCGTGGTGCGCCCGGTCACCGAGGCCAGGGAGGCCACCGAGGTCGCCGTACAGCCCGTCATCGAGCGTGTTTCACGGCCCGTCACGGAGGACGTGGTGCGACCGGTCACCGAGGTCACCGAGGTCACCGAATCGGTCGTGCGGCCCGTCACCGAGAGCGTGGTGCAGCCCGTCGCCGAGAGTGTCGTGGTGCCGGTGGGGGACCTCGTGGAGTCGGTCACCGACGGGCTGGGCGGAGTGACGTCGCAGTTGCCCCCGGTGAGTCTGCCGTCGCTGCCCGGGGTGCCAGGGCTACCTGAGTTGCCGGAGCTGCCAGGGGGGACCACCTTGCCGGTGGAGTCACTGCCCGCCCCTGCCGGTGCGGTGCCGCAGGAGTCGGGGCCGACGGAGGCCGACAGGCCGGGCCCGGTCTCGGATGGTGCCGGTGGGCGTGACGTCGGACGGGCCACCGGGTCGGCTTCCGTCGCGTACGGGCCGAAGGTCGTTGCCGGTGGCCCGGCGGTCGTGCGGGTTCCGGCCTCGGCCGCCGCTGACGAGGACGGCGGGGGTGGGCCCGGCGTGCGTGTGGCCGCGCAGCAGAACCCGGACGGTCTTCCGACGGGCACCCTCGGTCGGCACTCCGCCGTCGACAACCACGGGCCGCGGCACGCCGAGCCGCACGCCGTCGCCGCTCTCGAACCGTCGCCGCTGAGCCTCGTGGCCGGCGCTTTTGTGGCCGATGTCGCGGGCGGGACCCGGGACCGGTACCGGGACGTCCCCGAGTTCCCCGGCTAGCGCCGGCCTCCCAGCCCCCGCCAGACCTGTAGCTCCGTGGTGGCCGACCACGTCGGCGCCGTGCGGGCGCTCCTCCGCGGTGCGGATCCGCGGTGTGGAGGAGCGGCGGACCACGAAGAGCAGCGGCGTCATCGACCGCGCTTCCCGCCCCAGGTTACCCCGACCCCCCTTCGCGTAACGCGCCGCCCTACGCCGTGAACGCCGTGGACGTCGTGGGAGACGCGGTCACAGTCGACCGCCCCTCCGGCGGAAACCCGGACGGCCGAAAGCCGTCGGCCCGGTCCGGGCGGATGCCAGGGGCGGTGACGGTCGGTCTCCCATGGGGAGGAGATCGCCCGTCGGGGGCCCCTTCCACATCAGTGGAGGGCCTCTGGGGACCTCACCGGACGTACCCCCGTCCGGTGAGGTCCCGCACGCGCGGCACGCCGTGCCAGTGAGCGCGGCATCATGTGACAGGTATCACCGCTCAGGTGTGACCCGCGATTTAGGGGGCTCCCGGAAGCAGCGATAACCTGCGAGACGGACATGCCGCGCGCTCGGACACCGTGTGCGCCTCCCTTGTGACTCTCGGCGGATGTCACGTTGCCCTTCGCGGCACGCCCACGCATAAGACGAACCGCGATCACTGATAGGGACGGAAGCGCGTGGACCTGTTCGAGTACCAGGCGAGGGACCTCTTCGCCAAGCACGGTGTACCGGTGCTGGCCGGTGAAGTCATCGACACGCCTGAGGCGGCGCGCGAGATCACCGAGCGGCTGGGCGGCAAGTCTGTCGTCAAGGCTCAGGTGAAGGTCGGTGGTCGAGGCAAGGCCGGCGGCGTCAAGCTCGCCGCCACCCCGGACGAGGCCGTCGCCCGTTCGACGGACATTCTCGGGATGGACATCAAGGGCCACACGGTCCACAAGGTGATGATCGCCGAGACCGCTCCGGAGATCGTCGAGGAGTACTACGTCTCCTACCTCCTCGACCGCACCAACCGCACCTTCCTCTCCATCGCCTCCGTCGAGGGCGGCATGGAGATCGAGGAGGTGGCGGCCACCCGCCCCGAGGCCGTCGCCAAGACCCCGATCGACGCCAACGTCGGTGTGACCCCCGAGGTCGCCCGTGGCATCGTCGAGGCCGCGAACTTCCCGGCCGAGGTCGCCGACAAGGTCGCCGACATCCTCGTCACGCTGTGGAAGACCTTCATCGACGAGGACGCCCTCCTCGTCGAGGTCAACCCGCTGGCGAAGGTCGCCTCCGGCGATGTCCTCGCCCTCGACGGCAAGGTCTCCCTGGACGAGAACGCGGACTTCCGCCACCCCGACCACGAGGAGCTCGTCGACCACGCGGCCGCGAACCCCCTCGAGGCCGCCGCCAAGGAGAAGAACCTCAACTACGTCAAGCTCGACGGTGAGGTCGGCATCATCGGCAACGGCGCGGGTCTCGTCATGAGCACCCTGGACGTCGTCGCGTACGCCGGTGAGAACCACGGTGGCGTCAAGCCCGCCAACTTCCTCGACATCGGCGGTGGCGCCTCCGCCGCCGTCATGGCGAACGGCCTGGAGATCATCCTCGGCGACCCGGACGTCAAGTCCGTCTTCGTCAACGTCTTCGGTGGCATCACCGCGTGTGACGAGGTCGCCAACGGCATCGTGCAGGCACTGCAGCTGCTCAAGGACAAGGGCGAGGAAGTCACCAAGCCCCTCGTCGTCCGCCTGGACGGCAACAACGCCGAGCTGGGTCGCAAGATCCTCTCCGACGCCAACCACCCGCTGGTGCAGCGCGTGGACACCATGGACGGCGCGGCCGACAAGGCCGCCGAGCTCGCGGCTGCGAAGTAAGGGAAGAGGGACAGAACAGCCATGGCTATCTTCCTGAACAAGGACAGCAAGGTCATCGTCCAGGGCATGACCGGTGCCACGGGCATGAAGCACACCAAGCTCATGCTGGCCGACGGCACGAACATCGTCGGTGGCGTGAACCCCCGCAAGGCGGGCACGAGCGTCGACGTCGACGGCACCGAGATCCCGGTCTTCGGCACCGTCGCCGAGGCGATCGAGAAGACGGGCGCGAACGTGTCCGTCCTCTTCGTACCGCCGGCCTTCGCCAAGGCCGCCGTCGTCGAGGCCATCGACGCCGAGATCCCGCTCGCGGTCGTCATCACCGAGGGCATCGCGGTCCACGACTCCGCCGCGTTCTACGCGTACGCCGTGTCGCAGGGCAACAAGACCCGGATCATCGGCCCGAACTGCCCGGGTCTGATCACCCCCGGTCAGTCGAACGCCGGCATCATCCCCGGGGACATCACGAAGCCGGGCCGCATCGGTCTGGTCTCGAAGTCCGGCACGCTGACGTACCAGATGATGTACGAGCTCCGTGACATCGGCTTCTCCTCGGCCGTCGGCATCGGTGGTGACCCGGTCATCGGTACGACGCACATCGACGCGCTCGCCGCGTTCGAGGCCGACCCCGACACCGACCTGATCGTGATGATCGGTGAGATCGGTGGAGACGCCGAGGAGCGTGCCGCCGACTTCATCAAGGCCAACGTGAAGAAGCCGGTCGTCGGTTACGTCGCCGGGTTCACCGCGCCCGAGGGCAAGACCATGGGCCACGCCGGCGCCATCGTCTCCGGCTCCTCCGGTACGGCCGCCGCCAAGAAGGAGGCCCTGGAGGCCGCCGGCGTCAAGGTCGGCAAGACGCCGACCGAGACGGCGAAGCTCGCGCGCGAGATCCTCAACGGCTGACCTTCAGCTCGGCTGAGCCTTTCTGGGCCCGCACCCCGTGTTCCGGGGGGCGGGCCCACTGGCGTGTTCGGGGCCGGTTCGGCGGCGTTGCCGCTCAGTCGGCTTCCGGGTGGAGGCGTTCCGGCCCGGCTGTCGCCTCCGCTCTGAGCTTGGCCCGGAGTTTCTGTTCGGTCTTGGAGAGGGGGCCGGGGGCCGCTCTCCAAACCCAAACCGAAACCGGTTCTTTTTAAAAACTCCCCAACC
>NZ_JARGEE010000110.1:0-23126 GCF_033794485.1 Streptomyces sp. MB09-02B | reverse complement strand
GCCCCTACCCGTCCCTCCCCCACTCCCGGCTTCGCTCGAGCGGGAGGTGCCCCCACCAAGGGGCTGCGCCCCTTCGACCCTCAGGCGTCCGTCCGGTGGGGGCTGGTCGCGCAGTTCCCCGCGCCCCTTGAGGGCCTACGGCCACTCAGGGGCGAAAAGCACGGGGCGCACCCCCTGCTTTTCAGGGGCGCGGGGAACTGCGCGAGAAGCCCCACTCAACCGCAGACGCCAACGCACCCTCTACGTCAGCAGGTCGTCCACCTGGGCCTCACCCTCCCGGTAGCGGCGGGCGATCTCCGCGCTGCAGTCGTCGGCCGTGCGCTGGAGGTGCTGGCGGCGGCCGGAGATCTGCTGCTCGTGGTGGACCAGGCGGGCGAGGCCCGCGGTGAGTTCGTCGTCGGTGCGGGCCTGGAGGTCGGAGAGTTCGACCTCGTCCAGCATCTCGGCGGCCAGCCGGCGGTACTCCTCTCCGTACGGCGTGCCCACCGTGACATGGCGGGCCGAGGAACGGTGCCGGGCCGGCGCGTCCGTCAGGATCGCCGAGAGCCGGTCGACGAGCGCCGAGGGCTCTGCCGAGCCCGGGGCCCCGGGGTCCTCCGCACTGCCCCTGCGGGCCAGTTCGGCGCGCAGGATGTCGATACGGCCCTGGAGCAGCCGCCGCAGATAGCTGAGGTCGGCCTCGTCCCGCTGGGCGTCCCGGCGCAGCGTGCGCAGTTCGGGCAGCCGCAGCCGGGAGAGTTCGTGCTCGGCCGGATCCGGCGGCGGCAGTGGTCCGCTGTCCGTACGCTGGACCGGTGGCCGACGGACGCCGGGGCCGGACCCCGGTGTCGTACGGGTAAACGTCGCAGTGCCCGGGGGCTGCCCGGTACTGGATGTGCTCATGCGCCTCAACCGTCCCCTCGACCGGTGTGTGTGAGCATCGTGCCACTCTCCGTCGCCGCTTTGTGACCGAGTCCCCGCGATCCACCCCAGATGGGCGGTAATGGATCAATGAGAAAGACCGGGCAAAGCGCTCTTGAAACGCCCGTGATCACGAACCCCCCGTAAGAGGGACCCCCTGGCGCACGGCTGATGGACGGCGGCGGCATCATGGTCGGCATGCGTGCGGTGGTGCAGAGGGTCGACGGCGCGAGCGTCGTCGTGGACGGTGAGACGGTCGGTGCGATCGAGGGCGAGGGGTTGTGCGTCCTCGTGGGGGTGACGCACGACGACACCAAGGAGAAGGCGGCGCAGCTGGCGCGCAAGCTGTGGTCCGTGCGGATGCTGCACGACGAGAAGTCGTGCAGCGACGTGGCCGCGCCGCTGCTGGTGATCAGCCAGTTCACGCTGTACGGGGACGCGCGCAAAGGCCGGCGCCCGACCTGGAACGCGGCGGCACCCGGTGACGTCGCCGAACCGCTGGTGGACGAGGTCGTCGCGCAGCTGCGGGCGCTGGGGGCGACGGTGGCCACCGGACGGTTCGGCGCGTCCATGCGGGTGTCCCTGACGAACGACGGCCCGTTCACGGTGCTGCTGGAGATGTAGGGCGGCCTGCGGAGCTCGCCGCGTCTACGGCTCGACCACGACCTCCTGCGCCGCCGCCGTGGTGTCGGCCACCAACCTCGCGTCGACCGGGATGTTGCGCTTGACCAGGGCCAGTGCGACCGGCCCCAGTTCGTGGTGGCGTGCGGACGTGGTGATGAAGCCGAGCTTGCGGCCCTCGGGTCCGTCGTCCGCCAGCCGGATCTCCGCGCCGCGCGGCGGGAGGTGGACCTCGCTGCCGTCCAGGTGGAGGAAGACGAGGCGGCGCGGGGGCTTGCCGAGGTTCTGCACCCGGGCGACGGTCTCCTGGCCCCGGTAGCAGCCCTTCTGCAGGTGCACGGCCGTGCCGATCCAGCCCAGCTCGTGCGGGATGGTGCGGTGGTCGGTCTCGAAGCCGAGGCGCGGCCGGTGGTGCTCGACCCGCAGCGCCTCGTACGCGAGCAGACCGGCGGCGGGGCCCGTCTTCTCCGCGTACGACTCCAGGTCCGCGCGCGGGAGGAACAGATCACGGCCGTACGGCGTCTCGCGGACGACCGTGCCCTCCGGGACCTCGGCGATCGAACCGGCCGGGAGGTGGACGACCGCGAAGTCGCCCGTACGGTCGGCCACTTCGACCCGGTAGAAGAACTTCATCGACTCCAGGTACGCGAGCAGCGCCTCCTGGGTGCCGGGCTCGATGTGCGCCCAGACGGTCGTGCCGTCGTCGACCAGGTACAGCGCGTGCTCGATGTGACCGTTGGCGGAGAGGATCAGCGCCTCGGTGGCCTCACCGGTGGGCAGCTCGCTGACGTGCTGGGTGAGCAGCAGGTGCAGCCAGCTGAGCCGGTCCTCCCCGGAGACGGCGATCACGCCCCGGTGGGAGAGGTCGACGAATCCGGTGCCGTCGGCGAGGGCGCGCTGTTCACGGAACAGGTCGCCGTAGTGGGCGGCGACGCCTTCGTCCACGCCCTCGGCGGGGACGGCGCCGGGCAGGGACAGCAGAGGGCTTTTCATATGCCTAAGCCTACGACTTGGTACTTGAAGCCTTGAGTGTGCAGTTCTCACACCGGCCGAAGATCGCGAAGTGCTTCATGTCGGTGTCGAACCCGAAGGTCTCGCGCAGCTTCGCCGTGAAGTCCTGCGCCACGGAGACATCGGCCTCGATGACGTTCTCGCAGTCCCGGCAGACCAGATGGATGTGGTGATGCCGGTCGGCCAGGTGGTACGTCGGTGCCCCGTGCCCCAGATGGGCATGGCTGACCAGCCCGAGCTCCTCCAGGAGCTCCAGGGTCCGGTAGACCGTGGAGATGTTGACCCCCGACGCCGTCCTGCGCACTTCCACGAGGATGTCGTCGGGAGTCGCGTGCTCCAGGGCGTCCACGGCTTCGAGCACGAGCTGCCGCTGCGGAGTCAGCCGGTAGCCACGCTGCCTGAGATCACTCTTCCAGTCGGTGCTCACCACACCACGAGTCTAGAACTACGTCAGCCACCCGGGACGCCGTCCCGGGTTTGCGCTCAGGTCATCGATGGCTTCGATGGGCCCGGCCGCGTCCAGCCCTCACGCGACGAGCGTGCGGGCAGGGGCCACTGACCTGACCCCGCAGACCCACATCCACCAGCCACGCGAGGCGATGTTGTGGGACGCGTTGAGATCCGCGTGCTCAACGAAGCCGCAGGATCTGCAGGCGAAGACGGCCTGTGACGGCCGGTTGCGCGTGTCGATGTAGTGGCACCGGGAGCATTCCCGGCTGGTACAGGCCGGATCCACGTACACCACCGGAACTCCGGCTCGCTTGGCCTTGTACGCGATGAACCTGCCGAGTTGGTGGAACGCCCATGTGTGCAACGCGACGCGTTGGGGCTTCTTGAGCCGTGCCCGCTCGCGGATGCCGCCAAGGTCTTCCAGGGCGATCCCGCGACCGGTGCGTTGAGCCTCCGCCACGATGCACTTACTGATCTTGTGATTGATGTCCCGGGCCCGACGCGCCTCCCGACCCGCGCGCTTCTTCGCCCGCCGCTTGGCGGATTTCGTGCCCTTCCGCTGCAGCTTGGCGCGCAGCTTCCGATCCTGTTCACGGCGGCGATTCAGGAATCGCCCGCTGTGTCGCTGCCCCGTGGACGTGGTGGCGATGTTCACGATCCCCAGGTCGACTCCGATGAACCCGTCTGGCCTGTTGTTCTGCTCGTCCTCGGGAATCTCGCAGGTCGCGATCAGATACCAGCGGCCGTTCCGACGGAGCAGATCCGACTCGCCACGTCGGTAGCGCGCCAGGAGTTCCAAATGCCCGGGATGCCCGGCAAAGGCGACGTTCCTCAATCGCCCACCGGTGGTCCAGATCGACACCGTGGTGGTGTCGAATCGCCAGGACAGGCAGCGATCATCAAACGGCTGAGCCGCCTCCGTACGAAACCTGATCGGATACGAGGTAGCTGTCGCGTACCGCTTCGAGCCCGGCTTGCCCAATCCCCCTGCCTTCGCCTGCGCCTTCAACGCGGCGTAGGCATCCGCCACCTTCCGCAGCACATGGAGTGCGGGCTGCGCAGACAGACCGCGAGCCCGCAGATCGGCGTAAGCGAGGGCCTGAAGCCCCGCGCGGGAGGTTACCTGCCGGGTGAACGCCTCGGCCGCGAGCCAGTTCGCCGCCTCGTTGCAGGAGCGCAGGGTCACCTCTAGTGCCTCCGCCTGCTGAGACGTCGGCAGAAGCTTGACCTGCACCACCAGTTTCACGATCACAAGCTTCGGACGGCGACTCGCGGCACGTCTCGAAAAGCCGCCCCGCTCACCCGAACAGGTGACCCACGACCGACATCCTGTCGCCCATTACTTGAAGAACGCGATGCCGTCGTCCGGCATGTCGTCGGGCAGGGCCTTGGCCCAGCGTTCGACGTCCTCGGGGGTGACGACCTTCTTCAGGTGCGCTGACATGTAGGGGCGCAGTTCGACGTCGGGGGTGGCCTTCTCGCCGACCCACATCAGGTCGCTGTGCACATAGCCGTACAGCCGCTTGCCACCGCTGTAGGGGCCGGAGGCCGCCGTGCGCGCGACCGCGTCCGTGACCAGGTCGATCTGCGGCTTCTGCTTGGCCAGCTCGCCGTACCAGACCTCGACGACCCCGTCGTCACGGGTCATGACGATCTCGACCTTGCGGTCGGCGTCCACCCGCCAGAACCCGGACTCGGTCTCCAGCGGACGGACCTTGTTGCCGTCGTTGTCCAGCACCCAGGTGTGGGAGCGGTACTCCAGGAAGTCCCGGCCGTCGTGGGTGAAGGTGACCTCCTGGCCGAAGTTGCACTTCTCCGAGCCGGGAAAGTCATGGACGCCCGCGCCGGCCCAGTCGCCGAGCAGGAAGGCGAGGGGGACGAGGTCCTTGTGGAGGTCGGACGGGATCTCGATCATGAGTGGCGGTTCCTGGGAGTCCTGGGCGTCGGTCGGACGCGGGTCAGCGCTGGCCCTGGTACAGCTTCTTCACGGCCAGGCCGGTGAAGGCGAGAACGCCGACGGCGACCAGGACCAGCAGGGTCTCGAAGAAGATGATCACGAGGTGCTCCTCGATTGAGCGGGAGACGTGCGGTACGCACACAGGGCCGGACCCCAGCTTACGCGGCTGGGGTCCGGGGTCCGGCGTGAGGTCGGTTCTTCCCGCCCGGGGGCCGTCAGCCGAGCAGCTGGCTCTGCAGGACCACGGTCTGCCAGAAGGGGACCGCCGGAGTCCCCGCCTCGCGGGACTGCAGGATCACCGCGTACACGTCCCCCGCCGAGACATAGGCCTGGCGGACCTGCTCGGCGCCGTACGGCTTCGCCTCGGCATAGGCGGTCCGGGCGGTCCCCGTCACGGCGGCCTCCTCCGGGAAGTCCTCGTCGTACTCGACCTCCCCCGCACCGCGTACCCGGTACGTCGGGCTGACGTGGGCCAGGGCGTGGGTCGCCAGCTCGGAGTCCACGACGTTCGTCGTGTTGAACCGGAGCAGGTAGACCCGTGTCCGGGTGCCGTCCGGAGTGGTCCAGCCCCGAGCGGCGATGTGCCGCAGGCCGGTGTCCACGAGTTTCTGGCCCAGTTCCCCGCGGTCCTCCGCCTCGAACTCCGCCAGGTACTCCTTCACCGGCAGCCAGCCGTCCGAGCCCCGCAGCGCCTTGTCCTCCGTGGCCCCCTCGGGGGCGGGCAGAACGAGGGCACGCAGATCGGCGTGATGGGCTCCGGCCGGGTTGTCCTCGGCGAACGGCTCCGGGCTGCCGGACGGCAGCGGTGGCCTGACGAGCCGGGGGAAGACCCAGCGCCCGTCCGACTCCGTGGCCAGACCGGGTACGTCCGTGCGCGGCGCCGCGGCGATCCCGTACGCCGTGGCCGTCCCCACCGAGGCGAAGACGACGACGGCGGCGGTCCACCGGAGCAGGGCACGCAGGACACGACGGTCCCGGCGGGGCCGGGTGGCAGAGGGCTGAGCCGGCCCGACGGCCGAGGGCTCCGTGGCCGGCGTCTCCATGGTGTCCGCCGCCGAAGCTGGGGCGTCGTACGTCTCCGGCGTCTCCGGCGTCTCCGGTGCCTCCGGTGCCTCCGGCGTCTCCCGCACGGCTTCCTCTGTGGTTCGTGCCTGCTCGCTCATACGGACACCCCCTGTTCGGCGACACGGTCGAGCTGGGTGCGCAGAAGTTCGGCCGCGCCCCGCTTGTCGAGGGGCTTCGCCGCGCTCGCGGTGAGGGTGACGAGGACGTCTCCCGCGTAGGCGGAGCAGAACATCCCGTCCAGGGTCTTGTCGGTGCCCTTCGGGGTGAGGAAGCACCTCGCGTTGTCGTGGCCCTTGATCCGCGGGCCGTCGCGGAAGACGTCCAGCGAGGCGAGGAACTCGTTCTGGAACGTCGAACTGTCGCGCAAGGCGCTCCTGTTCTCCATGCGGGCGAGGGTGATACTGATCGAGGAGATGCCCTCGTCGGTGCGGTAGCCGAACGAAGCCGCGCTGAAGTAGCTGCGCATCGCCATGCCCTTGATGCGCTGCCGGTCGATCTGCTTCTCCAGCCGCTTGCGCTGGGCCCGGGGCAGACCGCTCAGGGACTTCTTGCGCAGGGCGGCGGCCTGGGCGCCACTGAACTCCGCGTCGGAGCCGAACTCCGCGAGATCCGGTCCCTGGACCCAGGTGTCGGTGCCGTACGGCACGAGCAGTCCCGCGAGTCCCGGCTGTGCCGTCGCCTTCTTCGCCCGGGCCCGCGCCTCGCTCTCGCTCTCCCCCTTGTCGTCGGGGAACTTCCAGGTCGGGGCGCCCGCGTCGCGGTCCGCGCCCCGTACGGTCACTCCCGTGAACCCCACACCGGCGATCAGCGCCCCCACGAGCAGCGCGGCCCCGGCGACCACCGCGATTCGCCGACGCGGCGCGGGCCGTCCGGCACCTGGCGCGGCCGGCACGACGGCGGCAGTCTCCTGCCCCGCCGGCTCCTGCCCTGCCATCTCCGGTCCCGCCATCTCCGGTCCCGGCGTCTCCTGCTGGGGCGTCTCCTGCTGCGGCGCCCCTTGCCCCGGCGTCTCGTCCGCGCTCACAACCGCTCCATCTGCCGCTCGGCCAGATCCATGATCATCTTCTTGGGGACCTGCTTGCCGCCGTAGACCCAGATCTCCATCGCGACGTCCCCGCGCCAGGCGTGCGCCTCGGCCCTGTACATCGGCTCGTATCCGGGCTCGGTGTCCGGCCTGGTGTGGACGTACGCCATGCCGTCCCCCGTGCCCTTGATGGCCCAACTGTCGGCGTCCGGCTGTTCCTCCGCCCAGGTCTGGTGGTTGTTGCTGGAGTCGCCGGCGGCCATGCTGTTGTGCTGTCGGAACTGGACCAGCCGGATCTCCACGTTGTACGAGCTGCCGACCTCCCAGCCGACGACGGCGGCCCGGCGGAACTCGTCGTTGACGAGGGCGCCGAACTTGTCGTTCGGCTCGGTGAAGTCGCCGGAGTAGTCGGCCATGGTCATCCAGCCGTCGGCGCCCTCCAGCCACTCGGCCTTCTTGGCGCCCGCCGGCTTCTTCAGCAGCAGCCTGCGCAGATCGCCGTCCGTCCTCACCTTGCGGTCCTGGGCGGCGGAGAGCGGCTCGGGTCCCTCACCCTCGGCCCGGTCCATCACCGGCTGGGAGAGCGGGGGCAGTTCGGTGGGCTCGCGGTCGGCCTGGACGAGGTATCCGGCACAGGTTCCGGCGATCACCCCCAGCACCGCCGCCCCGGCGACGAACAGGACGCCGCGCCCCCGGCGCGGCGCGCGGGCGACGGGCTGCTCCGCGAGCTCCCCTTCGGCTCTTTCCGGTCTTTCCGGCACTTCCAAGGCACTCCCCCACAGAACGCGAAGCGCGGACTCCTTATCCGCGCACAGGAGACCCATGGACCCCTCACGGGGTTGCACCGAGGATGATCACGATTCGGACTAGCATGCGGACATGGCGAAGAAGCTCGTGATCAAGGTGACGGCGGGGGCCGAGGCCCCTGAGCGGTGCTCGCAGGCCTTCACGGTGGCGGCGGTGGCCGTCGCCAGCGGTGTCGAGGTGTCCCTGTGGCTGACCGGCGAGTCCGCGTGGTTCGCGCTCCCCGGCCGCGCCGCCGAGTTCGAGCTGCCGCACGCCGCCCCGCTGCCCGATCTGATCGACTCGCTGCTCGCGGGCGGCCGGATCACCCTGTGCACCCAGTGCGCCGCCCGCCGGGACATCACCGAGAAGGACGTCGTCGAGGGCGTACGGATCGCAGGCGCCCAGGTGTTCGTGCAGGAGGCCATGGCGGACGACACCCAGGCACTCGTGTACTGACCCCGCACAGGCGCTCGTGCTCGTGCTCGTGCACTTGATGCCGCCAGGCACTCCTGTTCCGGCGCCACGCGGGCGCTCGCGGGCGTCCTCCCGATCAGGGCCGGCGCTTCTTGCCGTCCAGCTCGTCCCACCACTCGTCGGACTTCGGGTCGCCGGAGGGGTCGTCCCACCAGCGGTCGTCGGGCCCACGCCGGTTGGCGACGACGGCGGCGAGCGGCGGGATGACCATGGCGACCACGCACATGCCGACCGCGACCGGGACCGACCAGAGGCGTACGACGCCCCAGGCCAGGACGAAGAGGGCCAGGCACGTGCCCATCATGGCGAAGTACAGGTGGCGCCTGCGGGCGTACATACCTCCAGCGTAGGTCCGCGCACGGCCGAGGGCCGCACTCCGGGGAGTGCGGCCCTCAGTTGTTCGACTGCTCGACTGCTCGACGAGACCGTCTCAGACGGCGATCGCGACCTCCGCCAGGCCGCCCTTCTCGGCGACGACGGTCCGGTCGGCGGTGCCGCCGGGGACGAGCGCGCGGACGGTCCAGGTGCCCTCGGCCGCGTAGAAGCGGAACTGGCCCGTCGCGGAGGTCGGGACCTCCGCCGTGAACTCGCCGGTCGAGTCCAGCAGACGGACGTAGCCCGTCACCGGCTCGCCGTCGCGGGTCACCTGACCCTGGATCGTGGTCTCACCGGGCTTGATCGTCGAGGCGTCCGGGCCGCCGGCCTTCGCTCCACACATGTCTTTCTCCATAAGGGGTCTGACCGGAAGGAAGGCCGGTCGGGACGAACGGGGGTGTGCGGGTACCGCGGGTGGTGCTTACTCGTCTTACTTGTTGGCGCCGAGCTCGATCGGGACGCCGACGAGGCTGCCGTACTCGGTCCAGGAGCCGTCGTAGTTCTTGACGTTCTCGACACCGAGCAGCTCGTGCAGGACGAACCAGGTCAGCGCGGAGCGCTCACCGATGCGGCAGTAGGCGATGGTGTCCTTCGCCAGGTCCACCTGCTCCTCGGCGTAGAGCTCCTTGAGCTCGTCGTCCGACTTGAAGGTGCCGTCGTCGTTGGCGTTCTTCGACCACGGGATGTTGCGGGCCGACGGGACGTGGCCCGGACGCTGCGACTGCTCCTGCGGCAGGTGGGCCGGGGCGAGCAGCTTGCCGGAGAACTCGTCGGGCGAGCGCACGTCGACCAGGTTCTGCGAGCCGATCGCGGCGACGACGTCGTCACGGAAGGCGCGGATCGCGGTGTTCTGCGGCTTGGCCTTGTACTCGGTCGCGGAGCGCACCGGCACCTCGTCGGTCAGCTCGCGGGCGTCCAGCTCCCACTTCTTGCGGCCACCGTCGAGCAGCTTGACGTTCTCGTGACCGTACAGCTTGAAGTACCAGTAGGCGTAGGACGCGAACCAGTTGTTGTTACCGCCGTAGAGGACGACGAGGGTGTCGTTGCCGATGCCCTTGGCCGACAGGAGCTTCTCGAAGCCCTCCTGGTCGACGAAGTCACGGCGGACCGGGTCCTGGAGGTCCTTCGTCCAGTCGATCCGGATCGCGTTCTTGATGTGGTTCTTCTCGTACGCGGTGGTGTCCTCGTCGACCTCGACGATGGCGATGTTCGGGTCGTCGAGGTTGGCCTCGACCCAGTCGGCGTCGACCAGGACGTCGCTGCGGCTCATGCTCTTTCTCCTCCGGGGCAGTTGCGGCGGTGTGCGGGTGCCTCCGGCGGTTCGGCCGGGGGCGCGCAGGGGTGGGCCCTGGCTGGAACAGGGCGGGCATCGGGGAACGCGGCGGCAGATTCCGTCGCTCAGAAGGTGCGACAGAGCATGGCGGCGACGCGGCACAGGTCTACTGCCCGCCGCTTCGTGAGATCCGCCTGTCGCTTCATGAGTGTCGATCGTAGGGACGGACAGGCGGGCGTGTCACCGGCATGTCGTATTCTGAGACGCGATCGTCCGGAATATGGGATGGAGTGGCTGCCGAGGCTGCGGTGACGGGGCGGACGGCCCCCTGTAGCCGTCGTCACATCTACGCTTCGGACGACGTCGTCTCGCCTTTCGGACATCGGCGAGGGTGCGTCCGCGGGGAGGGGCAGCCGTGAGCGCGGGTACGGCCGTGCGTGCGGGTACGGCCGTGAGCGGAGCCGACCGTCGTCCTACCCCGCCAGCCTGACGTTCGAACCCTTGACCGTGATGTCCACGCCGTCCGGCGCCGCCTCGACCTTGTCGAGCTTGATGCCGCCGGGGAGGCCGTCGATGGCCTGCTGGAAGTCGGTGATCGAGCGGACGGCGTTCTCGGCGAGGTCGAAGCCGCCGGTGGAGGGCAGGGAGTCCGCCTGCACCTCGACCTTGTCGCCCTTGACGCTGACGGTGCTGAGGACGGAGACGGTCTGGGGGTCGAGGGCCGGCGGGTCGATCTCGACGTTGACCTTGATCTTGCCCTTGCCGCCGTCGGAGAGGCCGACGACGCGGGCGGTGAAGCCGAGACCCACGTCGGTGGGCTCCAGCTTGGCGGCCTTGAGGAGTTCCTCGTACGAGATGGTGGCGGTGCCGGTGGCGCTGGTGGCCGTGGCGGAGCTGTAGTCGCTGGAGAAGGCGACGCCGCGCATGTTCGCCTTCAGGTCGGCGATGCGGATGCTCTCGTCGGGCTTGCCGGTGCTCGCCTCGAAGTTCTCGATGCCGATCTCGACGTCGTCCAGTTCGCCGCCCGCGACCTGGGTGAGGAACGGGAAGCCCTTGATGGACACGTCCGGGGTGCTCGTCAGGCCTTCGCTCGTCTTCAGCTGCTGAGCCGCCTCGTCCTCGGCGAAGCCGACGGCCACGCGGTCGGCGACCACGAAGAGGCCGCCCAGGATCACGGCGACGATGACCAGTATTCGCAGTGCGCGCATCTCTCGGTGTTCCCCACGTAGTCCACTCGGCGGCCGAACGGTGTCTACGCGAGGGTAATCGGGCGGGCGTGGGGCCGGGGAGGGGCGGCCCGCGTTGTTGATCAGCTGTGACAGGGGTTCGCTGTCGGGTACGGCTCCGGTGGGGCTTCTCGCACCCGAAAACGCCCCGCCGTCAGACCAACGCGCGGCCCAGCAGATACACCGCCGGGGCCGCCGCCGTCAGCGGCAGCGCCACCCCCGCGGTGAAGTGGACGAAGCGGGAGGGATAGTCGTAGCTGGCGACGCGGTGGCCGATGAGGGCGCAGAGACCCACGCCGGCCCCGAGCAGGGCACCCGCACCGGACGTACCCAACTCGGTCGCCCCGCCGGCGGCGATCCCCGCGCCGGTGGCCGCCAGCAGCGAGACGACCACCGAGGCCGGAGTGGGCAGTGGCAGCGCGCGGGCCAGGACGGCCACCGCGACCGCGACCCCGCCGACCGTCACCGCGTCCGCCGCGGCCGCCAGATAGCCGGTCGCGATGATCGCCAGCGCCGACGAGGCCACCGCCGCCATCAGGCCGTACATCCGCTCGTCCGGATCCGCGTGACTCCGCAGCCCCAGCACGATGCCGAGCAGCACCCACACGCCGAGCGTCCCGAGGATCGCGGCGGGCGCGTGCTCCCGGCCGGCCACGAAGAGAGCCGCGTCCGCCGCGAGGGCGCCCGCGAAGGCCAGCACGATGCCCTGCCGGGCAGGCCACATGCCGTTCAGCCGGAACCAGCCCGCCGCCGTCACTGCCTGGAGGACGACGAGGGGGACGGCGAGGGCGTACTCCCCGACCGCGGCGGCCCCGGCCAGCAGCAGGCCCAGGACGGCCGTGATCAGTGCCGGCTGCATCCCCGGCTCGATGATCGGCGACCGGCCCTCGGCCCGCGCCCGCTGGGCGTCGGTGACCCGGCTGTTGCCGGTGAGCGTGGGCGGACCGTAGCCGGGCGCGGAACCGGCGGCGGCAGCGTCCGGAGCGGCCGGGGGCAGCCCCTGGGCCGGGGGCTGAGCTTGCGGCTGCGCCTGGAACTGGTGCTGCGCCTGCGGGGGGTGCGCATGCTGGGGCTGATGCGGCTGGTGCGGATGCTGCGGCTGGTGCTGGGCCTGAGGGGCGTACTGGCCGGCGTCCGTCTGCTGGGGCAGGTACGCCGTCTCCGTCAGGTTGGCGGCGGGCGAGGTCCGGGGCTGGAGCTGGGTCTCCCAGGTCTGGCCCTCCCACTGCTGGGTGTACTGCTGGGCGTGGGCGGCCTGGCTGTCGTCGTAGCCCTGCCAGTGCGGCTGCGGCTGCGGCTGCGCGTGGGGCTGCGGCTGCTGGTACGCGTCGTAGCCCTGGTTGCCGGGGTGGCCCTGCTGTCCCTGGTGTCCCTGCTGGTGGCCCTGCTGCCCTTGGTGGCCCTCGTACCCGTACGGCTGGTTGCTCATGATCTGGGGGTCACCCTCCTGCGAACGGCGGGAGCACCTCGACCGTGCCGCCCTCGGCCAGACGTACCGTCTCATGCGCACGGGTACCCACGGGGTTTCCGTCGACGAGGAACGAGCAGCGCCGCAGGACGCGGACGAGTTCGCCGGGGTGTCGGTCGCGGGCCGCGTTCAGGGCGTCCGCGAGGGTCGCCGCGTCGTAGGGCTCCTCGGCGACGCCTGCTGCGGACTTGGCTGCGGCCCAGTAGCGGACGGTGCCCTTTGGCATCTGCGTTCCTCTTGTATGAGTCGTGACGGGGTCAGGCTACGCCCCTGACCGCGACCCCTTTCACCACCCAGTCCCCGATCCTCCCCAGCAATTCCGCACTCGCCGCGTTCTCCGCGTGGCCCATGCCCCGCTCCACCCACAGTTCCCCGTCGTCGCCCGCCGCCGCTGCCAGCATCTCCGGGTGGTCGAGGGGGAAATAGCCGTCCCGGTCGCCGTGGACTATCAGCAGGGGGGTCGGGGAGATGAGGGGAACGGATTCCACCGGGGAGAGGGGAACGGGGTTCCAGTCGCGGTGGTGGATACGGGTGCGGAAGCCGTAGCGGCCGACGAGGCGGCCCTCGGGGCGGGTGATGAGCCAGTGGACCCGGCGCATGGGGGCCGTACCCCGGTAGTACCAGCGGGCGGGGGCGCTGACCGAGACGACGGCGTCGGTCCCCGCCTCCGGCTGTGCCGCGTGGCGCAGGACGACCGAGCCGCCCATGGAGAAGCCCACGGTGGCGACGCGCGTGTGGCCGAGTTCACGGGCCCAGCGGACCGCCGCCGCGAGGTCGAGCACCTCACGGTCGCCGACCGTGGAGCGGCCGCCGGATCGTCCGTGGCCCCGGAAGGAGAACGTGACGACGGACCCGTACCGGGCGAATGCCTCGGCCACCCTTCGAACGTACGGGCGATCGACGTCGCCCGTGAAGCCGTGCGCGACGACAACGGCCAGGTGGCCGGAAGGTGGAGTTCCGGTGCCCTGGGAGCCGTTGTATACAACGGCTTTCGGATCGTATACGGCCTCGATATTCACCCCGTCGTCAGTCCGCAGAAACCTGCGCAAAGGGGTTCGCGGAGGCTCCGAAAGGGTTCGATCGGCCGTCTCAGAGTTCGGGATGCCGAAAGATCGCGTCACATCACCTGCCGGACCAGCACTCATGTGGGCTATTCTGCTGGACAGAGGACTCGGGCAATGTCGCCCCCGGGTCCTTTCGTGCTTTAGGCAAGCTTGTATACGAGCGGAAAAACGCCAGGTGACCGCGACTGTACGAGCCGCCGCCACACGCGTCCTCGCAGGGACCGAGGAGGAACCAGACGCATGAGTTCTCTGCTGCTCCTGACCAACGCCCTCCAGCCGTCGACCGAGGTGCTTCCGGCCCTCGGCCTGCTGCTGCACAACGTGCGCGTGGCGCCGGCGGAAGGCCCGGCTCTCGTCGACACCCCCGGCGCGGACGTCATCCTCATCGACGGGCGCCGTGACCTCCCGCAGGTCCGCAGCCTGTGCCAGCTGCTGCGCTCCACCGGGCCCGGCTGCCCCCTCATCCTCGTCGTGACGGAGGGCGGTCTCGCCGCCGTCACGGCCGACTGGGGCATCGACGACGTCCTCCTCGACACGGCCGGCCCCGCCGAGGTCGAGGCGCGCCTGCGGCTCGCCATGGGCAGGCAGCAGATCGTCAACGACGACTCCCCGATGGAGATCCGCAACGGCGACCTCTCAGTGGACGAGGCGACCTACAGCGCCAAGCTCAAGGGGCGCGTCCTCGACCTCACCTTCAAGGAGTTCGAGCTCCTCAAGTACCTCGCCCAGCACCCGGGCCGCGTCTTCACCCGCGCCCAGCTGCTCCAGGAGGTCTGGGGCTACGACTACTTCGGCGGTACGCGGACGGTCGACGTGCACGTACGGCGGCTGCGCGCCAAGCTCGGCCCCGAGCACGAGTCGCTGATCGGGACCGTCCGGAACGTCGGTTATCGATTCGTTACGCCCGAGAAGGCGGAGCGCGCCGGTGACGAGGCGAAGAGCAAGGCCGCCCCCTCAAAGGCGGCGGATGCGGACGAGACGGCGCCCCTGGAGGCCGTGGAGATCGCGGCCGAGGCGTAGTGACGGACACCCCGGGCGGCGTACGCACTGGTAACTCCCAGGTGCGCCGTCGTACGCCCTGCCCAGGGCCGGTCCATCCGCGTAGACTCCGCGCGTGGCCAAGGTGACTCGGGATGACGTGGCAAGACTGGCGGGAACATCGACCGCCGTCGTCAGCTACGTCATCAACAACGGACCCCGGCCGGTCGCACCGGCCACGCGCGAGCGTGTCCTCGCCGCGATCAAGGAACTGTCGTACCGGCCCGACCGCGTCGCCCAGGCGATGGCATCCCGGCGCACGGACCTCATAGGCATGATCGTGCCGGACGCGCGCCAGCCCTTCTTCGGCGAGATGACCCACGCCGTGGAGCAGGCCGCCGCCGAGCGCGGAAAGATGGTGCTCGTCGGCAACACCGACTACGTCGCCGAGCGCGAGGTCCACTACCTGCGGGCGTTCCTCGGGATGCGGGTCTCCGGGCTGATCCTCGTCAGCCACGCCCTCAACGACAACGCCGCCGCCGAGATAGAGGCGTGGGACGCGCGGGTCGTGCTGCTGCACGAACGGCCCGAGGCGATCGACGACGTGGCCGTGGTGACCGACGACATCGGCGGCGCGAAGCTCGCCGTCGACCATCTGCTCTCCCACGGCTACGCGTACGTCGCCTGTATGGGCGGCGTCGCCGAGACCCCGCTCATCGGCGACCCCGTCTCCGACCACGTCGAGGGCTGGCGGCGGGCGATGGACGAGGCCGGGATCTCCACGGAGGGGCGGCTGTTCCAGGCGCCCTACAACCGCTACGACGCGTACCAGGTGGCGCTGGAGCTGCTCTCGGGGCCGACCCGGCCGCCGGCGATCTTCTGCTCCACCGACGACCAGGCGATCGGGGTGCTGCGGGCGGCGCGCGAGCTGCGCATCGAGGTGCCGAGCGAGCTGGCCGTGGCCGGCTTCGACGACGTCAAGGAGGCGGCCCTCACGGACCCACCCCTGACGACGATCGCGACGGACCGCACGGGGATGGCCCGGGCGGCGGTGGACCTGGTCCTCGACGACGGCATCCGGGTCGCCGGCTCCCGCCGCGAACGCGTGAAGCTGTTCCCGTCGACGCTGGTGGCCCGACGGTCGTGCGGCTGCGAGTAACGCCGCTTCGCGGGTGGCACCGTAGGACTTGAGGCCGGTGTCGGCCTTGCGGGTTCGTAGCGGCTGATCGCCCAGGCCCCGGGATGGACGGGACACGGGGCCTGGGCTTGACAAGTGCCGATGCGCCTCAGACGGTGTCGATCTGCCAGGCGATCATTCCGGTCGATCCTTTGCCACCGTCGACGTCGATGCGGAGCGGCTCGCTCACGGTCAGACGTTGCTGGGCGACCGCCCCGTCGCAGGGCACCGTGGCCTTCTGTCCAGCACTCGCAGGCCTGAACACCACCTGCACGCTGCCGCTACCAACGCACACCAGCCGGAAACGGTAGGCCTTGTCGGCGTCCAGGAGAGGTTCAGCGTGGACACCTTCGGCCACGCGTTCCGCCCCAGCCTCGACCATGGTCCCGCTGTGAACAGCGGCAAGCGCGGCCTGGGCCTGTTCCGTGAGCTGGTCGTCCGACGGGCCATCAGGAGTGGCTGCCGCCGACGGCTTTGACTGTTTCGATGATTTCGACGGCGAAGGTTCATCGCCTCCGGAACTGTCGGTCGACGTGCAGGAGGTGAGCAAGGCAGCCGACGCGACTGCGGCGCACACAGTGAGCCATCCCCTGGCCCATGATGAGATCATGAGGAAGTTTCCCAGTACTTCCATCCGGTCTCCTTGGTCGGCAGGGTCGCCGTGCCACTGCCGATCTGGGTGGCACCGCAGCCATTGCCCTTGGCACGGTACTGCTTCCACTTCACCTTGTAGCCCCATGAGCCGTACCGCATGTGCCCGTACTTCTTGTTGCTGCTGATCGTGCGGCTGTAGGTGTGCCCGGTGGTGATCGTCGCACTACCGGAGATCTTGTAGCTGATGCTGGACTTCGCCGATGCGACGACCATGCTCGCCTCGACTTCGGCCGTGGTCGACACTTCGGCGGTGATGGTGCCACTCTTGGTGACGCTGACAGTCATCGTGCCGCCGGGGCCGTCCTTGTAGCTGGTGCCGTTCCACCAGGACGGGATGTGGTAAGCCTGCTTTGAGGTGATCTTGATCCACGTACCGGACAGCTCGCAGCGCTGCGGCTCCCTGTCAAGAACCGGCTGCTCGGTCTCGTCCTCCCAGCCCTGCCTGTCATTGATCTCCGTCGTGTCGTCCTCCGACACGACGACGGGCCCTCCCACAGGAGCATCGGCGGCCGTCGCCGTACCGGCGGTCGTGAAGCAGAGAAGCAGCACAGCGGCAGCGCTGGTCGAGGCGCTGCGAGTGCGGATATGCATCTAGGGCCTTCATCGGGCCGCCCCCGTGGCGGTCACTGGTTGAACGCTATGAGCAGGTCATGCACATAACAAGATCTTGCCGTGTTATCTGAGGAGAACCTGAGGAAGGCACGCGTCTTTATATGGGGCAAACGAGGTTCTGGTGGGGTTCTCAGGGAGCACTCAGGAAGGTCTCATGGTCGGGCGGCAGGCTCTGAGTCATGACCGAGAGCTTCCGCCGCAGCGGCGAGTACGAGAACCCCTACCAGGGGCAGCAGCAGCACTCCGGGTACGCCGAGGGCGAGACCCAGCAGCAGCCCGCGTACCTCCAGCAGCAGGCCTCCACTCCGGTGAACCCGGAGTGGCCGCCCCCGCCGGCCTACGACCCGGCGACGGCGGCCTCGGCGCAGGCCGCTCCCACCGCGCTCCTCACCGAGCCGGGTTCCTCCGCCGGCACCCCGGAGGCCGGGGCGGCGCCCGCTCCGAGAAGGCGTACCCGGGGGCCGATCGCGCTGCTCGCGGCCGTGGCGTTCGTCGCGGCGGCGATCGGTGGCGGTACGGCGTACGGCATCCAGGAGCTGACCGGCTCGGGCACCGTGGCCTCCAGTTCCACCAGCACCAGCGTGGTGCCGACCAGCCAGAAGGGCACGGTCTCCGGGGTCGCCACGGCGGTCAGCCCGAGCATTGTGGAGATCAATGCCACCTCGAACGCGGGCGAGTCCACTGGTTCCGGCGTGATCATCACCAGCACCGGTGAGATCATCACCAACAATCACGTGATCTCCGGCGCCTCCCAGATCAAAGCGACGACCAGCAACGGAAAGACCTACACGGCCGAGGTCGTCGGCACCGACAGCAAGAAGGACCTCGCCCTCATCAAGCTCCGGGACGCCTCCGGGCTGAAGGCCGCCACGCTCGGCGACTCGGCCGGCGTCAAGGTCGGCGACCAGGTCGTGGCGATCGGCTCCCCCGAGGGGCTGACGGGCACCGTGACCAGCGGCATCGTCTCCGCGCTCGACCGTGACGTCACGGTCTCGACGGACGAGAGCCAGGGCCAGCAGCAGGGCGGTGGCGGCGGGCAGTGGCCGTTCGAGTTCGGCGGCCGGCAGTTCAACGGCGACACGGGTTCGTCGACGACGACGTACAAGGCGCTCCAGACCGACGCCTCCCTCAACCCCGGCAACTCCGGCGGCGCCCTCATCGACATGAACGGCAACATCATCGGCATCAACTCCGCGATGTACTCCGCCGCGGACGCCACCTCCTCCAGCGCCGGCAGCGTCGGCCTCGGCTTCGCCATCCCGATCAACACGGTCAAGGCCGACCTGAGCACGCTGCGGGCGGGCGGGTCGGACTGAGGTCCGACGCTCCGACCAGGTCTTTTCCCCTCCGTCCCGTCAGTCCCGCTGAGTCCAAGGAGTTCGACATGATCACACAGGTCTCCCACACCGACGCCACCGCCGTCGACCCGGCCGGGCTGGGCCTCGCCCTCGCGGTGGCGGCCGAACTTCACCCGGCGGTGACTCGGGCCCCCGAGGTGGCGGCCACCCATGCCCCGGCCCGTCGCAACACGGCCGCGCGCCCGCGCCGACGTACGGTTCGAGGCTGATCCGGTACGGCCTACTGCGCGGCCAGGGGACGTGCAAGGCTAGGGCGAAACCGCGCGCGCCCCATCAGGGGCGCGGGGAACTGCGCGAGAAGCCCCACCGGACCCGCACCAGGCAACGCACGAGAACCCCCACGGCGCCCCGGCCCCTGCACTCCACCGCTTCCGAGGAACGAAGACCACATGAGCTCCGCCGAAGGCGCCCGCGCCCCCGAACCCCAGCGCATCCTCATCGTCGACGACGAGCCGGCGGTGCGCGACGCCCTCAAGCGCAGTCTCGCCTTCGAGGGCTACGACACCGAGGTCGCCGTGGACGGTGCCGACGCGCTGGAGAAGGCGACCGCGTACCGGCCGGACCTGGTCATCCTCGACGTGCAGATGCCGCGCATGGACGGGCTGACCGCCGCCCGCCGGATCCGTGGGGCGGGCGACACCACGCCGATCCTGATGCTCACCGCCCGCGACACCGTCGGCGACCGCGTCACGGGCCTCGACGCCGGCGCGGACGACTACCTGGTGAAGCCGTTCGAGCTGGACGAGCTCTTCGCCCGGGTCCGCGCGCTGATGCGCCGCAGCTCGTACGCGGCGGCGGTCGCCGCGACCGCCGAGGTGGACGAGGCGCTCACCTTCGCGGACCTGCGGATGAACCTCGCGACGCGGGAGGTCACACGGGGCGGGCGCCCGGTGGAGCTGACGCGCACGGAGTTCACGCTCCTGGAGATGTTCATGGCGCACCCGCGCCAGGTCCTCACGCGCGAGCAGATCCTGAAGGCCGTCTGGGGCTTCGACTTCGAGCCGTCCTCCAACTCCCTGGACGTGTACGTCATGTACCTGCGCCGCAAGACCGAGGCGGGCGGCGAGCCGCGGCTCGTGCACACCGTGCGGGGCGTCGGGTACGTCCTGCGACAGGGCGGCGCGGAGTGAAGAGGCTCCTGAGCCGCTACCGGTCCCTGCCGATCAGGGCCCGCCTGTCGATGCTGGTCGCGGCGGCGGTGGCGTTCGCGGTGGCGGCGGTGTCGGTGACGTGCTGGTTCATCGTGCAGGGGAAGCTGTACGAGGAGGTCAACAACGACCTGAAGGCCATGGCCAGCCGAGCGCTGCCCGAGCAGATGGTGGAGGACGCCGTCCTCACCGCCTGCCCCCAGGCACCGTCGCAGTCGTTCTGGGGACCGAAGAACAAGGGCTACTCCCAGGTGGTGACCACGGACGGCACGAGGTGCGTCCTCCCCAACTCCACGGGCGTGGTGAACGTCGCCGAGAGCGACAAGAGAGAAGCCGCGAACCCCAAGATCAAGTCCGGCACCATCCGCAACGGCACCGACAGCGAGGGCAACTCGGTGCGCGTACTGGCCACGGCACTCGTCATCGACAACGGCGACGGCCAGTACGTGATGCCGGGCACCGCCTACGTCGTGGCCCTCCCCCTCAAGGGCACCCAGTCCACGCTCAACGAGTTGGCGCTGCTGCTCCTCGTCGTCTCCGGCATCGGGGTCGTCGGCGCCGGAGCGGCCGGACTCGCCGTGGCCCGTGCGGGCCTGCGTCCCGTCGACAAGCTCACCGAGGCGGTCGAGCACGTGGCGCGCACCGAGGACCTCAGCATCCGCATCCCCGTGGAGGAGGAGAGCGAGGACGAGGTCGCCCGTCTCTCCCGTTCCTTCAACTCGATGACGAGCGCGTTGGCGAGCTCCCGCGAACTGCAGCAACAGCTGATCGCGGACGCGGGCCACGAGCTCCGTACGCCCCTGACCTCCCTCCGCACCAACATCGAACTCCTCACCCGCAGCGAGGAGACGGGCCGCCCGATCCCGGCGGAGGACCGCAAGGCCCTGCTCGCCTCAGTGAAGGCCCAGATGACCGAACTGGCCTCACTGATAGGCGACTTGCAGGAGCTGTCGCGTTCGGACGCGGGCCACCAGGGCGGCCGGCACCTCCAGGTCGTCGACTTCCAGGAGACCGTGGAGGCGGCCCTGCGCCGGGCCCGCCTGCGCGGCCCGGAGCTGACGATCACGGCGGACCTGAACCCCTGGTACGTCCGCTCCGAACCGTCCGCGCTGGAGCGCGCCATCGTCAACATCCTCGACAACGCGGTGAAGTTCAGCCCCGAGGGCGGCACGATCGAGGTCTCCCTCGACGCGGGTGTCCTCACGGTCCGCGACCACGGCCCCGGTATCCCGGCCGACGAACTCCCCCACGTCTTCGACCGCTTCTGGCGCTCCCCGTCGGCCCGCTCACTCCCGGGCTCGGGCCTGGGCCTGTCAATCGTGGCCCGCACGGTGCAGCAGGCGGGCGGCGAGGTCACCCTGTCCCGAGCGGACGGCGGCGGCACCCTGGCGACGGTGCGGTTGCCGGGGGCGGCGGTTCCGCCCCCGGAGAGCGCGTGAGCGGGGGCCGGGGCGCTCGGGGTCAGTGGAAGCCGAGCATGCCGGGGGAGTCGATGTCGATGGCGAGGACGCCCGGCGGGTAGTCGTCCTCGCGCCCCGTCAGGATGATGGACATGCCACCCGTCTCCAGGTGCGGCGTGGCGACGTAGAGGGCGTGGCAGGTGTCCGCTCCGCCCCAGCCATCACGCACCATGCCGCCCACCGTGACGGCGGCTGCCTGGCCCAGCGGGTCCACCTGGATGCCCGGCAGCGCGAGCAGTACCCGCCCGACTCCCTCGTCCTTCTCCTCCGCCCGCATGAGGCACAGGGAAGGGATGTGCAACCAGTCACCGGAGGTGTGCGCGACGTTGTCCGCGAGGTGGTGCAGGGCCTTGTGGCCGCGAGCGAGCGCGAGCGCCGCGTCGGTGTCGAGGACGATCACGCGGCGTGCCCCTGGCCGGAGCGCGTCGCCCCACGGCCGGAGAGCATCTTCTCCGCGGCCATCGCGTAGATGTTGGCCAGCACGTCCGGGCCGTTGTCGAACTCCTCGTCCGTGAGCGTGCATCCCATACGCTCACGCAGCACCTGGCGCGTGGCCGCGACCCGCTCCGCGATCTGCTCCGCCGTCGGCTGTTCCGAGGCCAGCTGCTCGATCAGCTGGCCCAAGGTCATGCCGCGTTCCTTGGCGACCTGGGCGAGATGGTCGCGGGCCTGCTTGGACACCTGGATGGTGGTGGTCTCAGCCATGGCTTCACCATAGCCGCGCCACGGCGCGGGTGGCCCGATAGCGAGCCACCCGAAGGTGCTCAGCCGACCGCAACGCCCTTGACGAACACGGACCACGCCCCGGCGGAGAACAGGAGCGGGCGGCTGTCCGGAACCTTGCTGTCCCGGACGGGGACTATGCCGGGGAGGTCGTCGGCGACTTCGAGGCAGTTCGAGTCTCCTCCGTCGCTGTACGACGACTTGCGCCATACGACGGCGGTGAGATCAAGAGTCCGGTTCATGGTGTGCACTCCTCCAGAAGGCGCTTGATGAACGCCGATGACTGTTCCGGAGTCAGCGCCACGTCCCGGACGAGATCGTAGGACAAACGGAACGACAGAACCTTGTCCGGATCGTCGATCAGCTCCCCGAAGCGGTTGCCTTCCACGTAGGCAACCGGGTCGCCCACTCGCTGCCACAACAACGTGAGGTCGCTCCTCATGAGGTCGTGCACACCCGCCGTGTAGGGCAGCACCTGAAGGGCCACAGTTGGCAGTTCGGCTGCCTCCAGCAGACGCGAAAGCTGCTCCGCCCACACCTTCGCGTTGCGGACAGGCCGCCGTACCGCTCCCTCGTCCAGGATCACGCGGATGCTGGGCGCCGGTTCGCGACTCAACAGCTCCTGTCGGCTCATTCTCAAGGCCACCTGCTCCTCGATCTCTTCGCCGTTGCCTGGCGTTGTCTGGGCGCCAGACAACCCTGACAACACCGTGCGGGCATAGTCCTCGGTCTGCAACAACCCGGGCACCCCGAGCTGAAACTTCCACATGACCCGAGCCGTCGCCTCCAGCTCCATGAACGCCTTGTACTTGTCCTTGATGACCTCCTTGCGAGCCTCCCTCCACAGCCGAACCAGCAGGTCACCGGAGCCGTAGTAGGTGTCCAGGTCCTCCATGACCGCCCGCTTGGAGAGCCGCTCCCCCTTTTCCAGGCGGTAGAGATAGCTCTTGTCGTACGACGTCTCCGCCGCCAACTGCGTCAGCGTCTTGCCCGTCTTCTCGCGCAGGAGCAACAGGGTTTGCCCCAACGCGGCCCGCCCCGATTCCCGCTTCCCGTCAACGACTTCGCCCATGTCACCCCTCGCCGTTGTCTGGCGCTCCAGGCAACGCCAGGCATCTTCCCCAACGTACGACGCGTCCGTGACGATCAGGACACGAACGGTAATCACCGCTCGTCAGGGCGACCCTGAAAAAACCCTGAGACGGAAGTAGGGACACCGGTATGCGCTCGCTCGTCGTACGGCTCTGTGAGGCACTGCTCCGTTGGGCCGCGCCCGGCCCAACGGAGAAGGGCCTCACAGAGCCGAACGAAGAGCGCTGGCC